>JABMPI010000371.1 GCA_013203755.1 Bacteroidota bacterium | reverse complement strand
CCTAATTTCCCAAAAAGCTATCTGCATTGAGTATAGTTAAAACGTAGGATTTTATCCTGTGTTTTTTTTTCGTTTAAAATAAGTCCATAATATCTAACTTATTTCTATTTTTATGGAAATTAAATTCTAACGAAATGAATCGAATCAACCTAAAATTGCAATCGCTTTTTTTCTCTGTTCTATTTCTGGCAACAATTACCAGTGCCCAGGTATTAAAAGAGAATCAACCTGAAAAGGTGGGAATGAGTTCCGAACGGCTGGAAAAACTGGATGATTTTATTCAAAAATACATTGATGAGAAGAAAGTTCCGGGCGGTGTATTTCTAGTTGCCAGAAAAGGAAATATCGTTTACAATAAAAGTTTTGGCACTAGCAACGATCAAAAAAAAGCATACAATAAGAATGATATTTTCAGGATTGCATCGATGACAAAAGCAATTACAACGGTTTCTATTATGCAATTGTACGAACAAGGGGAATTGGGTTTGGATGAACCAGTGAGCAAATACATTCCTGCATTTAAAAACCAACAGGTTTTAGATTCATTTAATAAAACAGATTCATCGTACACAACTGTAAAAACTAATCGTCCGGTAACAATCAGGCATCTGTTAACTCATACTTCTGGTATTTCTTACGGAGGTTTTAATCCCGGGGAAATTCAAATTATCTACAACAAATTCCAATTAAACGAAGTCGGATTATCGCACCCAACCTGGAGTACAGAAGAAATGGCAAATCGCATTGCAAAAGCCCCTCTTGTTTTTCAACCCGGAGAGAAATTTATGTACGGGTTGAATATGGATGTTTTGGGACGTGTAATTGAAGTAATTTCAGGAGTTGGACTGGATGAATATTTCAAACAAAATATTTTTGAACCCCTTGGAATGGAAGACACCTATTTTTATCTTCCTGAAAACAAACACTCGAGATTGGTTCCTGTGTATAATCAAACAAAAGAGGGTTTTATTTTAGCCAAAGAAAAAAGCGATTTTGGCGGATTAAATTACCCCAAAGCAAAAGGGTTAACCAACTTTGCCGGTGGCGGTGGTCTTTCTTCAACAGCTTTAGATTATGCACGATTAATTCAGGCATTGGTAAATAATGGGCAATACAATGGATTTCAGCTTTTGGGCAGAAATACAATTGAAGTAATGAGCAGCGACCAAATGATTGAACTGAACAAAAGAGGAACAGGTTATAGCAAAACCCCGGGACTTACTTATGGACTTGGATTTGCGTTGCGAACAAAAGACGCAAAAGGGCTAAGCTCAAAATCTCCAGGAACCTACGAATGGGGTGGTTATTTTAATACCAAGTTTTTTATCGACCCGCAGGAAGAGTTAATTTTTGTTGGAATGACCCAGATTGTACCCTTCTATTATGGCGACTTCTGGAATAAAATGTATGCATTAATTTATGGATCTATTGTAGATTAAATATTCAAAAAAGAGATTAAACCAATGAGTTTTGTAATCTAAACCTAAAGTTCTTACTACTATGACAAATCAAAATTTTTCAGTAACCCGTCGGAAGTTTTTAACCACAGCTGCAACTGCTGCTTTAGCCGCCCCTTTAATTCTAGAATCGTGCGCACCAAAGGAAATGCTCCGACATGCTTGTATTGGCGTTGGTGGAATGGGATTTGGAGACCTTAAACAATTTATAAAACACTCGAAAGTACAAATTGTCGCCATTTGCGACGTTGATTCAGAAAGATTAAAAACAGCTTCTGAACTTGTTCCTGATGCACGAACATATACCGATTGGCGCGAACTTCTTAAAAAAGAGGCTGATAATATTGACTCTATTAATTTGGCAGTACCAGATCACAATCACTTTGCAATCGCTTATTCAGCCACAAAATTAGGTAAACATGTTTACTGCCAAAAACCAATGTGCCACGATGTTTCCGAGGTTCGTTTGCTTACCGAAGCATCTGTAAAAGCAGGTATAAAAACACAACTTGGTACTCAGCATGCATCTTCCGAAAATGATAGGAGAGCAGTGAAATTGATAAGAGATGGTGCAATCGGAAAAATAAAACACGTGTACCTTTGTTCAAACCGCCCAGGCATAGAGGCATACCGACTGGAAGGGCCACGCCCAGCTGAAACACATGAAGCACCTGCTTATTTAAATTGGGATTTATGGATTGGCTCTGCACCAATGCGTTCATTTGCACCGGGCATTTACCATAAAATGAAATGGAGAGCATGGCTTGACTTTGGAACAGGTTGGTCCGGAGATATTGGTTGTCATATCTTTGATGCGGTTTGGAAAGGGTTGGATTTAAAAGCACCAAAGTCTGTTGTTGCAGAAGTTCAGAAATCATGGCAAGATTCTCCTGAAAGAAGAGCGGATACCTGGCCACAAAGCAATCATATTTCCTGGATTTTTCCGGGAAATGATCAAACAGAATCTGATGAACTTCCCATAGAATGGTTTGATGGAGAATTTTATATACCGCAGGAAATAAGCAGTTTATATAAAGGAGACATCTATCCTCCCGAATCGGCGATGCTGATTGGTACTGAAGGTGCTTTGCTTGTGCAGCACGGTGGTGGACTAACTCTTTTACCACAAAGCAAATTCAAGAATCACAGAATTCCAGGTTTTAGTGAACGTAATCATTATCACCATTTTGTGGATGCTTGTTTGGGAGGCGAAAATACTGAATCTCATTTTGCACAATCTGGCCCAATGACAGAAGCTATCCTTTTGGGAACGGTTGCAATTCGTGTACCAGGCGAAAAATTAGAGTGGGACAATATCAATATGAAATTTCCAAACTATCCGGATGCAGACAAATACATTAGTCGGATCTATCGGGATGGTTGGAGTGTGGCTAAGTTTTAATTTATTATTGCTTATTTATGCGAATCAAGGGTTGAAGTTAACTGTTTTTTAGGCTGAAAGCCTTCCGTCAGCCGACGGACAGCCCAATGCAGCGCATTGGGTATATAAATAGATGCAAAGTAGCGTCCTGCAAGGACAACTTAATTTAATCTGCCTTTTCAAGGCGAATATTTACATTTTTTATTCAACCCAAGGCGTTGCCATTGGGCTGAAATAAACTGCACTTTCAGTGCGATGTTAAAATTTAGAATCAGATTTCAACCCTTGATTTGCAT
>JABMPI010000370.1 GCA_013203755.1 Bacteroidota bacterium | reverse complement strand
TTCCAAAAATGACTCTAATAAATAAAAAGTATTTCCGTTTTTTCTGGCGCTTCCGTTAAATGCGAGTATTTTCTTCATAGTTAAAGCCGCTAATGCGCGAATAAATTTAAACAAAAGAACCGTTCCTTCTATATTCACAAAGAGGGAACGGTTCTCTAAATATCATTAATCTTTTTTGTACAATCTCATTAATTGTCGCTAACAAACCAATTGCAAATTAGCGGCATTAAATCCTACAATTCCTTAAAGAAATCATTTCCTTTATTATCAACGATAATGAATGCAGGGAAATTCTCCACTTTAATCTTACGAACGGCTTCCATTCCCAGCTCAGCAAAATCAACTACTTCAACAGATTTGATACTGTTTTTTGCCAAAATTGCAGCCGGTCCGCCAATTGATCCCAGATAGAAACCTCCGTGTTTTTTACAGGCGTCTGTAACTTGCTGCGTTCGATTTCCTTTGGCAAGCATTATCAAAGAACCACCATTACTTTGAAATTCGTCAACATACGGATCCATTCGTCCAGCTGTTGTTGGGCCGAAACTACCACTGGCCATTCCTTTTGGTGTTTTTGCCGGACCCGCGTAATATACCGGATGATTTTTAAAATATTCAGGCATTGGTTTGCCTTCGTCTAACATCTGCTTTATTTGTGCATGCGCAATGTCGCGAGCCACAATTAAAGTTCCACTTAAATTCAAACGTGTTTTTGTTGGATACTTAGCCAACTCTTTCAACACATCTTCCATGGGTTGATCCAAATCAATATCCACCGCCGGCGACATTGCAGGTGCTTTTGATGGTAAAAAACGAGCAGGATTTTTCTCCAGCTCTTCCAGAAAAATTCCATCTTCTGTAATTTTTGCTTTAATATTTCTGTCGGCACTGCAACTTACCCCAAGTCCTACCGGACAAGAAGCTGCGTGACGTGGTAAACGAATAACTTTTACATCGTGAACAAAATATTTCCCACCAAATTGAGCTCCAATTCCACTCTCTCGACAAATATCTTCTACTTTCTTTTCCCATTCCAAGTCGCGGAAAGCCTGGCCTCCTTCATTTCCTTCAGTTGGTAAATTATCGAAATATCCTGTTGATGCTTTTTTAACAGCCGACAAAGTTGCTTCGGCCGAAGTTCCGCCAATTACCAAAGCTAAATGGTACGGAGGACAAGCTGAAGTTCCCAAATCCATAATTTTATCTGCCACAAATTTGGTTAAATTTTCTTCTGTCAGCAGCGATTTTGTTTGCTGGTATAAATAGGTTTTATTACCCGAGCCACCGCCTTTTGTAACAAACAGGAATTCGTATTTATTTCCTTCTTCGGCATAAATATCAATTTGTGCAGGCAAGTTGGTTCCGGTATTTTTCTCTTCTATCATAGAAAAAGGTACCACCTGCGAATATCTTAAATTTCTCTCCTGGTAGGTCTCAAAAATTCCTTTCGACAAATGTTTGGCATCGTTTACGCCAGTATAAACGTTTTCACCTTTTTTGCCCATAACAATCGCAGTTCCAGTATCCTGGCAAGTTGGCAATTCGCCTTCCGCAGCCACTGCTTGATTCATTAACATGGTGTGCGCAACAAAACGATCGTTATCTGTCGCTTCAGTATCTTGCAATATTTTAGCTAATTTCTCCAAATGAGCAGGACGCAGGTAAAACGAAACATCGGTGAATGCCTCTTTTGCCAAAAGTTCTAAACCTTCCGGAGCAATTTTTAAAAGTTTTCTTCCGTCAACCTCTATAGTTGAAATAAATTCTTTAGTAATTAATCGGTAATTTGTGTCGTCTTTTAAAATTGGATACGGTTTTTGGTATTTAAAATCAGCCATTTTTATTTGAGTTAATTATTGTTTGCCAACAAAGATAAAACTATTCATTATTATCTATTTATTTTTCTGAAAACAAAGCAAATGTTTAATCTTATTATGTTCTTAAACATGTCTTTTATTTTGACTAATAAATAATTACACACATTAAAATTTTTCTTATTTAGAATCAATATAAATACATGCAAATG
>JABMPI010000369.1 GCA_013203755.1 Bacteroidota bacterium | reverse complement strand
TGCTTTATCCTCCTGCAATGGGCGACATTATTGTAATCTCATCATTTTCAATCAAAACTTCAGGATAATCGAAAGCAATTTGTTGTCCGTTTAAAATAATCAGAACGGCATCAAGAAAAACACCTTCTGCATTAAACACAATGTTTTGGAAAGCTTCTTTTTTTTGCTGAAATAAAATGTTCAATAAATCTTTAATTAATGAATTTTCTTTCAACTCAACTTGTTCTTCGCCAGTTCCAACGGCTTTTTTTAATTGGGCTGTATATTTAATTTTAACCTTCATAAATTTCAATTTAAATCAATCTCGAATTCAAAACTCCATTTTCAATTTCCAACACTTTATCGGCCAATTTAACTGCCTCCGATTTTGAATGTGAAATGTGTAAGGCCGTTATATTTAATTCCATTTTCAGTTTTAATAATAACTGATACATTTCCTCTTTTGTTTTCTCATCCAAGGCACTCAAAGGTTCGTCCAAACAAATTATGCGCGGATAAAAACTCAAAGCTCTTCCCAATGCAACTCTTTGCTGTTCCCCTCCACTTAATCCTTCCGTTTTTCTATTTATTAAATGAGATATTCCAAGCAAATCAGCAAGCTCGTCAATTCTATTTGTTTGTTTCTTTTTCGACCACTTTCTTATTCTCAGGCCAAAACCTAAATTCGCAGCCACATTCATTGTGGAAAAAAGAGCACCGTCTTGCGGAACGTAACCAATTTCCCGTTCGGCAGGTTTTAGCTTCGAAATCTCTCTGTCATCCAACAAAATACTTCCCGATTTAATTGGGCGCAATCCGCAAATAGCCTCCAAAATTGTTGTTTTCCCGCTGCCTGTTTGACCCATTAAAACCGCGTACTCACCTTCTTCAATTTTAAAATTAACTTCCGAAAGTTTAAAGTCACCTTGCTCAATTGTCAATCCTTTACACTCAATCATTACCGAATTGTTTTTAATGATTTTTCTGAACCAAAATAGCGCAAGACAATCAGAACTGCAAAACCTGCTAAAATCATAATTAACGAAACGGCAACGGCAGCCTCAATATTGCCAACCGACATTTCCAGAAAAACAGTTGTTGGTAATACTTCTGTTCGCATTCGCGTGGCTCCGGAAAAAATTAAAATCGGCCCAAATTCGCCAAGTGCCCGCGCCCATGCCAACGAAGCCGCGGTTAAAATACCATTCGTTGCCTGTGGAAGCACAACGTATCGAAACGCTTGTCCTTTGTTGCATCCCAACGAAAGTGCCACCTGCTCTTGCCTGATATTTATTTGCGAAAAAGTAACGTACATGGTTCTTACAGCAAAAGCACACGCCACCATAAACTGAGCTATTATGATGCTATAAACGGTGTAGGTAATTCTAACGTGACTTTCAATAAACCGCCCCGGAGCAGTTTGAAATAGTATAAGTAAACTCAATCCGATTACCAACGGAGGCAGTACAATTGGAATGTCTAAAACTGCATCCAACAGTCGTTTCCCAAAGAAATTATAGCGAGCCATTAAATAACCAATTGGAATGGCAACCAGCAAACTTAAAATCATGGTAATTGTACAGGTAATCATGCTCAGTTTAATGGCATATTGAATTTCCTCGTCTTTTAAAACGCTAAAAATATGGCCCGGTGTTGTAAAAGTTAAGTCTGCCCCAACCATTGCCAGAATGAGAAATATATAGGTGCCTCCAACTATTCCCATTATTAAAAAGAAGGGGAAATCGGACTTTACTTTTAATTTTTTATTTGATGAATTATTCAATTTTAATCTATTTTATTCGCCCACTGAAAACCATTATTCAGATAAATCTCTTTTGATTCATCTCCCATTATCGCGTCAAATAAACGGGTGGTTAAATACGGATATTCTGTTTTTGCTCCCAAACCAATATTCTGAATTGCCATTGCATCGTCATCGTCAATACTAACCATTGTAAGTTTATCTTTTACCTGCGACAAATTTGCCTCGTAAACAATTACCGCATCCAGCGAACTGGTTCGAATTTGATTCACCAACAAATCGGCAGTTGGGGTTTGCGAATAAATATTCGGCTCAATCTTATCCCAAATACTTTTGCGTTTTAACATATTTTGCGTTAAAGCTCCCAATGCACTTTGTTGTGGATTGCAAACACCAATGCGAATATCTTTTCCTGCAAGGTCTTCAAATGTTTTAATATTGAATGGGTTTCCTTTTTGTGTTGCAATTACAATTCGGGTGTTTGAAATATTCTCAACGTTTGTAAAATCGGCCTGCACTTCATCCATAAAAGACACATCGCAAGACAAATATGCATCCGGTTTTTCGCCTGCTTTAATCTGTGAAACCAAAATACCACAACCGTTATAAACACGAATTACCTGAACACCTTCGCGCTCTTCGAATTTTTTGATGGTTTCCTCGATTGCAATCCGGTTTACTCCCCCGCTAAAAAATAGGATCTCGGGTTTTGTATCCCATTTATCGCCATGAATTGGGTTGTAACCATTTGCTTTAAAAATTGGCGCTCCTTTGTCATAAGAGGAAACGTAACGTAGAAATTTTAATGCTTCGGTGGGTTGTTCTGTAAATTTCAAAACACCCAAAGTAATTTCCTTTTTGTATTCCTGAAAAAAATCTACGGCAATAGATTCCAAATCGTCAAACTGATTTACAGTAGCATCCCAAACTATACCAGCATCAACTGTTTCCAACCGAACATCGGTGGCAACATCGTTTACTGTTGGTTTAAAAACAGTTACATTATCTTTCAACTCTTCCCATTTTTCCTGTTTTTCAAACATCAATTTCGTTTGTTTGCCAATTGATGCTGCATCCGGATTACCTAAAGAAACTCTAACATTTGAATTAAACAAATCGTTAATTCCTTTAATATTTTTAGGATTTCTTTTTTTTACTGCAATGGTGGGAGTCAAAATTGCGAGGGGTTGAGATTCTGCAATCAAACCAAATTTTTTAGCTTCTTCCACATAACTTTCATCGGCTGCCAGATACAAATCGCCTTGTTTGGCAATGCGCAAATTAGCTAACAAAGTTCCCGATCCGCCATATTGAATATCAACTCTTACCTTGTATTCTTCCTCGTAGTTTTTAGCAATTTGTTCGATGGCCGGTTTTATTCCAGCGGCACAATACAGAAGAATTGTTTTCTGTTCATCGCTTTTGGTATTGCAACTGCTCAATAAAAATACGCAGGCAATTGCCAACATATTTAGCTGTCTCATTTTCATCGAAAATCTTTTAAATCGTGTTATATACATTCTCAAAATATTCTTATCATTAATATCTGGTCAAAGCTAAATCACATTCCAAAGAATACAACTCAATTCCTCCTTTCAAATTATAAACATCCGTAAAACCCTCACTTAATAAAAACTCGGCTACATTCAAACTCCGAATTCCAAGATGACAATAAACAACTATCTGTTTATTTGAAGGAATCTCATTCAGTCTGCTTGAAATTTCCATTACTGGAATATGAATTGCATCTTGAAGTTTGCAGATATCGAGTTCATATTTTTCACGAACATCGAGCAAAAATAAATTTTTACCCGAATCTTTCGCCTCTTTTAATTCAATCGGTAGCATTTCTTTTACTTCATAAATTTGCTGCGTTTTATTTATGGCTGAATCAACCTGACAAAAATCTTCATAATCTATGGGTGCAGTAATTGTTGGATTGTCGCCACAAACGGGGCAATTACTATTTCTTTGAAGACTTATTTTATCAAAATTCATCGCCAACGCATCGTAAATTAGCAATTGCCCGGTTAGTGGTTCTCCAATTTCAAGAATAATTTTTACCACCTCGGTTGCCTGAATAGTTCCTAAAACTCCTGGCAGAACTCCTAAAACTCCGGCTTCGTTACACGAAGGTACAACTCCCGCTGTTGGAGGTTTTGGAAACAAACAACGATAACACGGTCCGTGGTTTTTCCAGAAAACACTGGCTTGTCCTTCGAATCCAAAAATGGAAGCATAAACATTTGGTTTACCAAGAAAAATACAAACATCGTTTACCAGATAGCGAGTTGGGAAATTGTCAGTTCCATCGGCAACAACATCGAATTTGCTAATAATTTCAGCAGCATTTTCAGCAGACAGTTTTTCTTCAAAAACTTCAATTTTTATATGAGGATTTAAGGCAAGTAACCTTTCTTTGGCCGAATCAACTTTTTTGCGACCAATGTCAGCAGAACCATGTAAAATCTGGCGTTGCAGGTTCGATTCTTCAACAACATCGTAATCGACAATGCCGATTACACCTATTCCGGAAGCTGCCAGATAAAGAGCCAAAGGCGCACCCAATCCGCCTGCACCAATAACCAGTACCGATGCATTTTTCAGCTTTTGTTGTCCTTGCAAACCTACCTCCGACAACATGATGTGCCGAGAGTATCTTTTCAGTTCCTCTGTACTAATTTCAACCATTTTTTCTATCGAAAATAAAAAACGAACTCACTTTCTAAAATATATAATTGCGGCAATAATAAGCAAACCAAACAAAAGTGACATTAATGTGTAAAACAGTATTTTGTTTGATTTGTTTTTTGGTAGTGGAGTTTCCTGAACTTTACCCGAATTGGAAGCGTTTCCAAAAACCTCATCTAAATCAATTGTCTCGGGAGCAAAGGCAACACTTCCCGTTGCATCTGCTAAAGTTTCCTTTGCCAATATCCGACTCATTTCAGCCAAAATCATCGGATTGTCCACATCAAAACCAAGCAATTTTGCCAAATACTGTCTCGATTCTTTGTTCCACAAAAGTGGAATTTGATTCCCGAGCATCCATTTTTTATCCAGTCCACATTCGCAGTCGGCACCGATCATCGACATATATTTATACAATCCACCCTCTATAATTTGCTGATAATTCAAAGCCTCTCCAATTATTCGCCCTCGTCCGTACAACACAAAAGCAACAGGTTCGTTGGGTATTTCATCAATTCCCAAGCTCCAAAGTAATAATTTTTCATTCTGAAAATCATTTTTGGAAACTGCTATTTCAACTGGCCCTTGTTTTACAACTTTGGGCATGCCGGGCATTACATTTTCTATGGCGTCGCAATCTTTACGAACCTGCTGTCCAGCCTTTCTATTCATTTCAATGTCCTTCCCTTCAATCCATATTACCGCGGCAAAAACATCTGGAAAAGCCATTCTCATTTGTATATTTAATGGCGAATCAAGAATTTCGGAATATATTTTTGAGATATCATTCCCTTCAAAAGAGAACAACCTACTATCCGGAGCAACCAAAACAGTTACCGGGAATTTTAGCTCTTTCTGTTTTGCATTAATTACAATTGGATGTTCAGAATCGCTTACCGGATTTAATATTTCCAGGCGCAAATTACAATCCCGGGTTTTTTCATGAAAAGTTCTCCACGTATTGTTGTTTGCATCTGCATTTTCATCGATAACTGCCAAGGTGTAAATGTCTTGCGACAGTATGGAAAAGCCAATTTCGCGTACGGTAAAACGACAGGCCTCAACGTGAATAAAAGGGATTAATAAAAATAGTATGGCTAATCCAAAAGCTTTCATTTTCAAACTATTTATTCTCTGCTACAACTTCCACCTTTTCAATTTTTACAAACTGTTGACTGCGAACAAACTTGCGTTCTTTGCCTCCCTTATTCAAATAAATAGCGGCTTTTACATCTGCTGAATTATTGATTGAAAATGGCTCTGTATATTTTTGTGAATTTTTATCAGGTTCGCTTCCGTCGGTAGTAAAATACAAATCGCCATCAACACCTGGTTTTACCAGCAATTCTATTTTAACAGAATTTACAAATTCGTTAAATGCACACTCCTGAACATAGTCTCCCCAACTTTCATTTTTATAATCGACAGTTGAAGTTTCGCCTAAACTCTTTATGGTAATCGGTGCTCTGGAAGTTGGAGCCATTACCATTGAAGTCTCCAACCAGTTGCCACAACTGCAGCCACCACCGGCTTCCGGTGAAAGAATCATCCCTTCAGCAGGAATTGTACTTATCCAACAATCGGGGCGCAAACGCTCCCACTTAGAGAAATTACGATTGTCGAAATTAAACTGTGTTACACTGCCACCCCGGTAAAAAACCGACTGCTCGGAAAGTGCGTACGAAGCACAACCATGACCGACTTTTGGTACGTTGTAATTTATTTCTTCGCCTGAATCTAAATTGTAAAGTGCAGGTTTAACCATCAAACGATTACCAACAATTGCCGGTTTGGACATGTGCCCACCATGATTGGAGTGAAACCATTTTTGCTTATTCTTCCAAACCAACGAACCATCTTTTTCATTGAAAACCTGAACATCGTACATTCCATCTTCCGAAGAAGCAATAACATATTTCTGACTTCCGGCTGCCATAAAATAACTGGTTTTCCCGGGGATAGTTTTTACACGGCGCTCCCACAATTTTTGTCCTGTTTTTACATCTAAAGAAACCAACCAGGTATTCTTATAAATCTCGTCGCCACCTCTTCCGGTTAGCAGACTCTCTTCGTTTGGTGATCTCGTTTCAACAAAACTTATTTTTCCGTTGTCAATTAGTATTGTAGGATTAATAATTGCTCCCTTAGGTTTATAATCCCATGTTTTATTATTTCCATTTTTTGAAATTGAAAAGAGCTTAACACTTAAAACTTTGAATGACAACATTCCCTCCTTTTTATCGTACCAATTACGACTGCCATGGTACAAGGTAAAATTTGCATCGTCAGCCGAAGCACTTCCAATTACCTGGTCGTTAACTAAGCCAATATAACTCCAGTTTGAATTTTCTGAATGCAACTCCGAAATCGGAACTACCGAAACTACATCGCCATTTTGCTGGCTAACTTTATGCAACAGATTATCGATTGCCAAATACAAATATTCATCGTCGGCAGCCCAGTTAGAACAGTCGCGGGTTACATTCATCCGCATTAGTCCCGGAAAATCTTTCGACCAGTAAACTGTTCCGTTATATACATTTACAGCAATAATGCGTTCATTTCCCTGTACAAATAGTTTTCCGTTTACAGCTAGCGGCGAAGGTTTTCGTCCACTTCTATCGGTTTGAAAACGCGGCCCGGGTCGTCCCATCCATTGTACTTCAAAATCAGTTGTTGACGAAGAACCCCATAAACTTTCACCACCAAACGAGCTGTTGTCAGCTTTTCCATATTGATGTGTCCAGTCACCCGTATTTTCAATTGGATTTTTAATTAACAGAAGACTGTTTTCATTGTATTTTTCAACCTCAACCTGCCAACTTAACAGCGACTCTTTTAGCCACTCAGCTTTATTTTTAACGCCGTTTACCAAGGCATATTTATTTGGCGCAATCAAACGAATAATTTCATCGGCCATAAAATCGGCACCGTTATTCACCCAAACCAAATCTGCTATTTCTGAACTTATTGGTAGATTTTTTAGCTCATCTACTTTTAGCACAGAAATTTTCTTGCCATACAATCCTTTTCCCTGAAGTTCAGCCCGAAATGCATCAATCTTTTTTTGCGAATTTTCAATATTTACCACATTTAATTCCGATTGTGCGGCAATTTCAAAGGCTGATTCAGCCGATTCATTTCCAATAACAACACTAAAACCTTTCCCTAACTTATAGGATTTAAAAAATGTTTCTATTGCTTCTTTATGTACTTTATTTGCCTGCGGTAAATTTTCTGTTTTTAATTTTTCAGGAATAAAATTGAAAAAGTTGTCGTATTCGAATTCCGCTACTTCCCCGGTGACCGATGTTAATTTGTACGAATAGGTAAAATCCTTCCGAACAGGAAGAACTTTCCGATGTTTCCGGGTTGGTGTGTCTCCTTTAATAGAAAGTTCACTTTCCAAAGTATTCCAATCCAGATTAATAAGGATTGGTTCAAAAGTTTCGAATTGAAGCAAAACAGAATCGGCAGAAATAGCATGAATAAACGGGCCAGCCTTTAACTGGAGAATCTCATAATCATTGCTTTCCTGAATCTTTTCAGGCACTTCATCAATACCAGGTTCTTTGCCTGAATTTTCAGCAAACAGTTCAGAATTGCCCAAGCCTTCTTTAAAACAATAAATACTCCCTTCGCTGGTAGACGCATACAATGCATTGTTGGCAACCGACAAAGCGTAAATCGTTCCATCAACTTTTGCTTCCCAAATGGGCAAGCCATTTTTTGTACTTACTCCGTAAATTTTATCTGTTCCTCCTGCAAAAAGAACATCGCCGGCAATAATAATCCGGTGTGCCTTATAATTGCGCCTTAGCCAGAGTAATTTTTTTGAATCACGATGATAAGCAGCAATACTGGTTTCATTCAAAATATAACTGGTATCCCCTTTTACAACCATCTCTTTTCCATCTTTAAAGGTCATAAATTCAGGTTGTTTTTCAATGGGCGATTCAACTAAACTTTTAAACTTTGATTCATGTCCATGAACAATATTTTGGTCGGGAGTTACCAATACAAAACATCCACCAGTTCCGGCTAGTTGTCCTTTCTTCTCTCCGGTATTTTTGTTGATAAATGCAGGAGAAATCCGTCCCTGCGGTTGTATTAACATAGAACCGGTTGAAGCCATCGAACCTTCTAGTGTCATGTTCATGTCGTTGTATTCCTGAACGTATGTTCCGACTGCATCTGGTTTCCCGGTTTTAATATTTACTGCACAAACAAACGATTTTTTCCAGGGAAGCATTGATGCGCCAAAATAAGCTTTTTCATTCTCAATTAATACGCCTGTTCGAATTGGCCAGAATGAAATTAAACGTCCATTATTTAGCACCTTTTGATAATCTTTTGGTGATGGTGAAAACTTCCATTTCAACTTCCCATTTCGTGAATCAATAGAATAAACAAAACCATCGTCGGAGCCAAAATAGAGGTTTCCATTGTGGTAAGTTGGTGCTATTCGGATTGGTCCGTTAGTTGTAAACTGCCATTTTTCTTTACCAGAGTCAGCATCAATACAATGCACTGCATCGTCTGCGGAAGAGCCATAATATAATTTTGAACCCACAATTATTGGGTAATACGATAAGTCGTAATCGCGCATGGATGGCAGTGGACCACTCACCGCAAATGCATCTTCTTTTGCAGGGCCGTACCAAGCTGGAACAGGTTTTTGTGGTGCTTTATAAACCCATGCTTCACCTTGTGTTTTAACATCAAAATTCACGGTCGAACTTCCACTTCTGAAATTGTCCTTTTTAAATTGTGGCCAATCGTTTTCTGTAACTTCCGGTGCTTTTGAATTGCAGGATTGCAGAAACAAAACTGCAAGTATAAAAACAGCAAATTGTAAATTATTGTATGATTTTCCACAAATTAGATTCATAACAGTTATTTAGTTTTGATGTTGGTTATTTTCCCTTTTCCCATTGAGATTGTAATATCGGCTAATTCATCGGCTTCGTTTCCATGAGAAACCATAATTACTGAACCTCCTGCCTGATGGAATTTTTCAAGGTGATTTAGGACTTCCTGCGTATTTTCCGGATCGAGGTTACCGGTTGGTTCATCGGCCAAAATTAACTGCGGATTAATTATCAAAGCGCGAGCCAATGCAACTCTTTGTTTTTCTCCAATAGAAAGCTCCGATGGATAATGTTTTAAACGATCTTCAATGTTTAACTCTTGTGCGAGCTTTTTTGCCTGTTCAGCAGTTACTGTTTTGTTTCCTGCCCTTTTTGAAAGTAGTATATTTTCCAGCACATTTAAATAGGGTACTAAATGATACGACTGAAATACAAATCCAAGTTGAGTCGAAAGAAACAGAGTACGCTCCTTTTCTGAAAGTTGGTAAGGCGCTTTTCCAAAAACTTCAATTTTACCCGACGATGGTTTTAACATGCCTCCAATAGTAAAAAGCAAGGTTGATTTCCCGCAACCACTTGGCCCTTTAATCAGCACAAATATATTTTTTGGAATCTGTAAATCCACTTCATTCAGCGCGATTACATCTCCTTTTTTCGAGCTATAAATTTTTGTTATTTCCTGAATATTTATCATCCTTCAACCAATTCAAATAAGTTAACAACTAGGCCTCTTTTAGCACTTCTGCAGGTTCTTGTTTTATGGCAAATACAATGGGTATAAATGCTGCCAGCGCCGCAAACAGTGGTGCAAACAGCAGTGATTTATACAACAATGAATAGAGTGGTTTTACCGAGCGTGCTGTAACCTTAAAAATCTCAGTTCCATATTCCATTCCAAGCCAGGTAGCCAGAAAAAAGCCCAGAATTGCACCAATAAATCCGGTTAAAAGTGCGCGGGCAAAAAACAGGCGGGCTATCTTCCAATTCCCAAAACCGGTAGCACGTAAGATTCCAATTTCTGTTTTTCGCTGAATTACATTCAACATCGAAAAAGTTCCAACCCACAAAACACATCCAATTAAAATAATTGGCAGCAATACCGCAAAATAGTTATCCATCATTTTTCGCTGGCGTTCGCGGGCAACTGCAACGGTGCGGTTCATTATTACTTTTGTGTTGGGCAGAACCTCTCCCAGTTGTATTCGTAATTCTTCCAGCGGATCATCTCCTTTGGCAGAGCAAAGACAATTTAAAGCCATTATTTCGTTAATTCGTCCCTCCATTTTTAAAAGTGTTTGAAGCTCTTTCAAATCAAAATAGATACGAATATCATCTTCCGAACCCGTTTCAGCAAGAGTTCTTTCAACCAAATATTCTTTTCCTAAAACAGGGATTTTATCTCCCTCTTTTATATTAAAATCGTTTGCTATTTCGTAGCCTACATAAACTTTTTCGGGTTCAACAGCAAAAATCATTTTCGACTTTTTACTTCCGTTTGTTTCCAACTCGTCAGGCGAAATTCCGGTTAAAACCACTTCTTTGTTTTTCCATTGAATACGTTTATGCAAAGTGGCCGTTAAATGTGCATAATAAAACGATTTTGCATCCACCAATTTAGCAACAAAACTTTCGGGCATTGTACGGTCTGAATAACCGGAAATCCAAAAATCGTTCATATCGGTTTCCACCGGAATTATCCTCAGATTAAATCCCATATCACGCGTCAATCGCTTGGTTTCGTTTTGCGAGGCAGTTGTCATCATAAAAAACAAAACAACAATTGCCACTGCCACTACCATCCCAATTACACTAAGAAGGAAATTGAATTTTCTATATCGAATTTCTTTTAAAAATAGCATCTTTCCTATTCCAATTTATAAGGTTAAACTAACACCAGCCGAAACCAGCCGACCATTATCGGGGTATCCGGGAACAGTTTGATATTTTACATTAAACATGTTTTTACCTTCAACATACATCCTTATTTTTTGTTCTTTCCCAATGCGATACCCTGCCGTTAAGTCAAAAGTAACAAAATTCCCCAATGGTGCTTTTCCATTTTCAGCCAGATAGTCTTTGCTTACAAACCGGTCGTTTTTATACGTTTCGGTATAATTCAAAAATGCATTAACATCTACTCTGTTTTTGAAATAGTTAGCACCCATATTTGCTATAATGCCGGGCATTTCATCGTCCTTTTTCCAATCTGAATCGCCTTCAATTTCCCCTTTCATATAAGTAAAATTTGTAAAAAAGGTAAGCGTATTTAAAATCACTGCAGATTTAAATTCTGCTTCAATTCCATAGTTACGTTTGCTTACGTTTTTGTATAGCTCCATTATATCATCATCTCCATTTTCGATAATATTCCCGCTATAATCGATTGCATTTTTACGGTTTACCCAAAAGGTTGCAACCGTAAATTTCCCTAATCGGTAGAAATTTTTCACCAAACCAATATTATAATTAAAACGAGTTTCGTTATCAGGAGTTTCGCCACTGTTATTTAATGCACCTTTTCTCGGATTTACAATACCTCCCGCGATTGAAACGTGTAAAGAAGTAAAAGGCGAAATTGAATAAGTAACACCCGAAGTTGCCTGCCAAACAGGAGATTGCCATTCATCGACAATTGGTTCTACATTGGTAAATTTACCTCCACTCCCCTCAATACTAAAACCACCCCACTCTTCAAAATACTCATTGCTTAGTCTAAATCCGCCATCGAGAAGTAATTTTCCAAAATTGTGCTGGTCGGTAATTACTCCCGAAATGGTATGTACTTCTCCTTTTCTTCCATAGTAAAAACGTTTCCCCTCGGGAGCTAACCAATAGTTATACAATGCTCCAAAACGCAAAGTATTTTTGCTGCCTAGCGCAACTGCATTTATATTGTTTAGAGTTATTTCTGTATCCGATTCTTTGTATTTCGTAATCTTATCATTTATTAGGTTTTCATTCTCGTAAGTTAAATCTCGACCTGCATAATTTATTTGCAACTCACTGCTGTAATTATCGCTTGGTTTGAAACTCAATTTAGAAGATATCATCAAGGTATTTATGGGATCGTACACCTCTTTTCTGTTAATGAACTTAGGATCGGCAGGTTCTATTGGCTGAACCAATTGCCGCATTCCGTTGAGATAAAAAAGATTAACCGACAGATCTACTGTCTGGCTAAATTTATATTGGGCAAATCCATGTGCATTCCAGATGTTCTCCTTTCCATTTCTTCCTTCGGGGCCGCTGGTTCCTAAACCATTTACACCTGCCCGATATTTAAATTTGTCTGATGAATTCCCAAAAGAAGCACCCGCATGATAAGTATTTAAAGATCCATATTTAAAAAACAAATCGACCTCTTTGTCAACCGGTTGTTTTGTTGTAACATCAATAACTCCGGTAAGGGCCGAAAGGCTTTTTAACAGTGCTGAACTTGATCGTATTATTTTAACCTCCTCAATGTTGGAACTATTAAAAAAGTAAGGCATTTCATGAAATTCCTTTTGCCAGATTCCATTTATTGAGTAGGAAGGATACGGATATTTTTGTCCTCTAATCGAAAAGAACTGTTTAACCTTCCTTCCTCGCGTTTCCGTCCAGCCACCCGGCACATATTTTAGTGCATCGATTAAAGTTACCGCCCCCTGCTTTTTCATTTCTACATCCGAAATAGTTGTAATGGATGTTAAAATAGAAGCTTGTTCCAATGTTGGATTTTTTAGTAATTCTTTTTGACGAAAATTACCCAGAACCCGAACTTCATCAATTTTTTTTGTGTCAGAAACCAGGTAAATATTAAAATTAATGGATTCTTTATTTAAAACATTTATGGAAAGAGTTTTGGAGACAAACCCAACCATTGAAACTGTTAGATTGTATTTGCCCTCTTTAATATCGCTAAACACAAATTGTCCATTTCTATCAGAAACAGTTCCCTGTTTACCGGGCTTTAACATCAGGTTCGCAAACTCTACCGGAGTACCTTCCCCTTCAAGGAAAACCGCACCCGTAATTTGCTGCGAATAGATTTTATTTTGAAAAAAGCAGAACAGAACAAATAGAAATATTAGTTTTATCTTTAGATTTTTCATTGGCTTTTGCATTTTAATTTTGGTGTTTAATTCTAAACACGATTACGAAATTATGATTGATTTATATTGGCGAAAATAATATCTATTTGCTTTAAATTTAAAGGAATCCATTTATTTTACATGAATATTACAATCTCATAATTTTATTAAGCTTGTACTACGCAGATTTTCATTTATTTTTGCAGGCAAATAATTTAGAATGATGAAACTCACACCAATTTCAGCCGGACATTTTCATTGCGATGGCGGTGCACTTTTTAGCGTAATACCAAAAGTATTGTGGAGCAAAGTGTATCCTGTTAACGATAAAAATATTACACAACTAACTTTACGTTGTTTGTTGGTTGAACAAGGCGACCAAAAAATTCTTATTGAAACGGGAGTAGGAAATCATTATCCCGATAGATATTTGCAAAACAATGGGATTGAAGCGGGAAATCATTTAGAAGAGTCACTGCTAAAAAACGGATATTCTACGGATGATATTACTGATGTTTTTTTTACACATTTACATTGGGATCACTGCACGGGAGCGGTAAAAAATGTGGATAACAAAATGCAACTTACCTTTCCGAATGCCGAAATGTGGAGTAGCAAAACCCAATGGGAACACTCCAAAATTTCCAATGCCCGCGAAAAAGCGGCTTATCACAGCGATGTTTTGAGTTTTATGTTTAATTCGGGAAAATTAAATTTAGTTGAAAACGAGGGTGAACTATTTCCAAACGTCGAAGTGCGCTTTTTTGATGGGCACACTCCGGGGCAAATGATTCCTTTTATTCGCGCAAAAGAGAAGACTTTTGTTTATATGTCTGACTTAATTCCAACAGCAGCAAATATTCCACTGCTTTGGCTGGCTTCGTACGATCTCTTTCCGGTTACGGCTTTAGAAGAAAAAGAGAAGTTTTTAAATGAAGTTGCTGAAAAAGAATACATCCTTTTTTTTGAGCACGATTATTACACGGAATGTGCGACTGTGCAAAATTCAGAAAAAGGAGTGGTTTTGAAGGAAAAGTTTGAGTTGAAGGAGTTATTGTAATTCTAGATTTATCCAACCCCACTCCGGAACATTTAATTTCAATTGATTATCCTCAAATGAATAACTTTCAACCCGCGAAAGCATTTCTACAAATTTATTGGAGAAATCGCTGTCGCAACACATTTTGGTACAACCCGCAGCACCAATTTTTAAATTGTTTTCACTAGTTATCTCAAAACTTCCAAAACAGTTATTTGCATCTAATTTCAAAGAAAAGCTGCCATCATTTTTGAACTCAATAACCGGATTGTAGTTGTTGTTTTTTGAATAAAGCATTGATTCTATCGACATAAAATCAACCACTTCCCAAGTATTATAAATATCGTCTGTAGTTTCCTTTTTCTCCTTTTCACACGAAATAAATAATACAAAAAACAGAAAAATTAAAATCTTAAATCCATTGTTCTTAATCATAAAAAAGTATTTCTAAAAGTGATGGTTGGAAATAGAAAAAGGTTGCGTCAACCAAATATTTCACCTCAAATAACGTCATTTCATCCCTCTCATTATTCTTTCAACTACAATAATAGCAATTCAACCCTTTCAACTTCAAAAATTCTTTTAATAAAACAACGCTGTCTACTTTTAGCTTAACAGAAAACGAACACATGAGACGACTTCTTACAATTATAACTCTACTTCAGTTCTATTTATTTGGTTTTGGACAAGTGCCAGACACCACAACTGTGTGGCAAATCGACTCAATTCAGATAAACAAAAACTGGCGAACACGTGATAAAATTATCATGCGGGAGTTGCAGTTTTCTGCAGGAGAAAAAGTAGACCAAAATAAGCTGGAAACTTCCATCAGCCAGGTTTGGAATATTGGTAGTTTTGCGCAAGTTGACTATTCTGTTGATTCAATTTCGCCGGAAGGTTATTTGCTTAATATTATGGCGAAAGATGCTTTTAACCTGGTTCCCTACGTCACTTTTAACGGGAACAAAGACGACAATAACATTTCGATGGGCTTTTCTGACAATAACTTTTTAGGTCGGAATATTAATCTGGATTTGCAAGGAAATATTGGAACTTATAAAAGCAATTATAGTGCACAAATAAATATTCCGAGGCAATTGCTTTATAAAAATATGATACTTTCTTTTCAGGTTTCAAGCGGCAACGGAAATAATTACCGTTACCAGGGAAACGAGCAGGTTTCTGTAATTGCTTACCGATCGAAACAAATATCGGGTAGCATTGGCAACCCCTGGAATAACGATTACGAATATACTTTTTCGCCCAATTTAAGTTGGAATTTGTTTCAGCACAAAACGGATACTTCGCTGTTGAATACCAACGTACCATTCGCCGGCGAATATAAAATTAGCTATTTGGCACTTTCTCTTGGGGAGTCAATTGGGTTAATAAACCGAAACCGCCACCAAAAAGACGGCTATTTACTTTCGGGCGGTTATGGAATTGGAATTGGGTTGAACAAAAACAGCCCGCTGTACCACTCTTTTGGGTTTGGAGCCTCGTATTATAAAACCCTTAATAAAGTTGTTGAATTATCGGGCGTATTTTCAACCGGATATTCTACCACTACAATTCCGTCGCTAATTACTTACATGAGTTCGAGCCATATAAAAGGATTAATCAATGGACAGGAATCAGGACAAGGACAATATAATGGAAAGCTAAATGCTGGTTTTACCTATATGTACTACAATTGGTTTGCGCTGGAGCACTCGGTTTATACACATTTTGGAATGGCCGACGATCATTATTTTGATATCTATAAAAAAACGCCCCGAATTTCGTTTGGTTCCGAAATAAGAATCTGGACACCAATGATTCCGTGGTTGGCAGTGAGTGTGCATTTTACCTATATGAAAGGTAATAACAACTGGTTTCACCTTAATATTTAAAAAAAGAAGGTTGGTAGACTGAAGCCGGAAGTCAGAAGTTAAAAATTGACAAAGAAGGATTCCATCTTTATGTTTGCAAAGTCATTAAAAGATAGTGTTCCTCAATCAATCTAATTGTACAAAGATGAAATTCCTTGGTCTTTTGAAATCCTGTATAATTTTATCCATACAAACTTTCAACCTTGCCTAATTTAGCTAAATTGGGCAATTAAACTTGCCTAATTAACATTTTTGAAATTTGGTTTAAATGCAGAAAAAAGTAAATATCACCCTCGAACCTCTCGACAAGTCCATTTTGGTAAACACAGGAACACCGTTAATAGATGTTTTACACGAATTTGGTGTTGAATTTCCGTGCGGAGGAAAAGGAACGTGTGGAAGTTGCAAGGTAAGACTATTGGAAGGGGAATTGAAAGTTGATACAATTCAACAACAAAAACTGAATAAACTGAAGCTGAAAAATAACTGGCGATTAGCTTGCTTTTGTAATGCCGAATCGGATATTACCCTGGAAGTTACACAGTTCGAAAATATAATTTTAGCAGATACTTCTACTTTCGAATTTCAACCACAAACCGGATTTGGAATAGCTGTTGATTTGGGAACCACAACGGTAGTAGTTCAGCTGGTAAACCTCGAAAATGCACATGTTTTAGATTCTGTTTCCGATATAAATCCGCAAGCAAAATTTGGTGGCGATTTAATTTCCCGAATTCAAAGTTGTCTCGACGGAAATGAGCAAGAAATACAAAACCTTATTCGGGAAAAAATCGGGCAGATGATTCAGTCCATCTTAAAAAAACATCCGGTTGAAGTTTCGAAAGTTGCTGTGGTAGGAAACACGGTTATGCATCATATTTTTTCTGGATTAAAAGTGAATTCGCTGTCGTTTTATCCCTTTGAATCGCCAGACCTGGGAGCTCAAAACCTCACCCCCGCGCAGTTAAACTGGAACTTACCAAGCAATGCTAAAATTCAATTTCACCCCGCTATCGGAAGTTTTGTGGGTAGCGATATTTTAGCCGGAATTGCTGCAACAAAAATGACAGAGAGAAAAGAGTTCTCTGTTTTAATCGACTTGGGAACCAATGGTGAAATTGTAGTGGGTAACTGCGACAAAATTATTTGCGCTTCCACTGCTGCCGGCCCTGCTTTCGAAGGGGCAAAAATTAACCAGGGAATGCGGGCAACTACCGGAGCAATTTCTTCTGTGAAATTTGAAAATGGCAAACTTGAATCGCATGTAATTGGAAATGTAAAAGCAAAGGGAATTTGTGGCAGTGGATTGATTGATGTACTTGCCATTTTGCTAAATCAAGAACAAATCGGAATGTTTGGGGAGATAAATTCCGGCGAAGAAAAAATTGAACTGGCACCCGGAGTATTTTTAACTCAGCAAGATATTCGCGAGTTTCAACTGGCAAAAGCTGCATTGCAGCGGGGATTCAGATGTTGTTCAATCAATTGGAAAT
>JABMPI010000368.1 GCA_013203755.1 Bacteroidota bacterium | reverse complement strand
TTTTGTTTATTTCCAATATTTCCTCCTATTCCTAAATAAACCTTATGCATTGAATTGTATATTTGTAATTACTTTTCATTTTTCAATTCAATAAAAATAGTAACGAAATTAACAACACAAACAAATATGAAGCAATTTTTTAAATATGTATTGGCAACAATTGTTGGAATTTCAGCAGTTTCATTTATTGGTATTATTCTTTTTTTTATCATAATTGGTGCATTAATGTCGACAACAGACAAACAAGTAACGGTTGAAAACAATTCAATGTTAGTTTTGAATTTAGATCGTCAAATTGTAGACCGGGCACCCAACGATCCTTTTGAAGATCTGGATATTCCATTGTTTAGTAAAGTGAAAACTGTTGGTTTAGACGACATTGAAAAGTCACTAAAAAAAGCAGTTTCCGACAACCGGATAAAGGGAGTTTATTTGAAACTTTCTATGATTAATGGAGGAATGGCATCGGTCGAGGAAATTCGAAATATGCTGATTGCATTTAAGGATAGTTGCGATAAACCAATTTATGCACATGGCGATAAATTTATGATCGATCAAAAAGCATATTATTTGGCAACCGTAGCAGACAAAATTGTAATTCATCCCGAAGTTTCGGTTGATTTTCGTGGAATTGGTGGCGAAATGATGTTCTACAAAAATGCTTTAAAAAAGATTGGGGTTGAAATGCAGGTTGTTCGGCACGGTAAATTTAAAGCAGCTGTTGAACCTTTTTTACTCGATAAAATGAGTGCAGAGAACCGCGAACAGCAATTAACTTATATGGGAAGTTTATGGGGGCACATGTTGCAAGGAATTTCAGAAAAAAGAAATCTTTCCATCGAGCAGTTAAATTTGTTAGCCGACGAGGTTCAAACTTTCAGCAAGGGAAATAAAGCAATTGAATCTGGATTGGTTGACGAGGTAAAATACAAAGATGAAGTTTTGGACGATCTTCGTGAAATTACAGGGATTACTGGAACAAAGGGAGTTCCGGTAATTAGTGCTTCCGATTACGCAGATGTTATTGTTAAAGGCAAAGGTAAAGCGTATAGCAGAAATAAAGTTGCTGTTATTTATGCAAGCGGCGATATCGGAATGTCGATGGGTGGAGAATATATTGATGGAGATAAATTATCGAGGGAAATTCGTAAAGTGCGTCAAGATAGCAGTTACAAAGCCATTGTGTTGCGTGTTGATTCGCCGGGAGGAACTGTTTTTGACTCGGAAACCATTTGGCGCGAAGTTAAGCTGGCTGCCGATGAAAAAACACTGGTGGTTTCGTTTGGCGATGTTGCAGCTTCGGGGGGATATTATCTGGCTTGCCCGGCAGATAAAATTGTGGCAAGTCCAAATACAATTACCGGATCCATCGGTATTTTCGGAACGATTCCAAATATCGGAGAACTTTTAAATGATAAATTGGGAATTTCCACTGATGTTGTAAAGACCAATAAAAATTCTGATTTGCTGACAATGACCCGTCCAATGACAGATTATGAAAGGCAAATGATGCAGGCGAACATTGAAGAGGGGTATAATACTTTTATTTCACACGTTGCAGAAGGTCGCGGAATGACAAAGGAGCAGGTGGATGAAATTGGACAAGGTCGCGTTTGGAGTGGCGAAAATGCCAAAGAAATTGGTTTGATTGATGAATTTGGCGGACTTCAGGATGCCATTAATTTAGCCGTAGAAATTGAAGGTTTAGAGAATTACCGAACAGTTTCGTTACCTAGTTTACCCGATCCTTTTGAGGAGTTGTTTAAAATGGGATCAGATAATATTCGTACCTGGTTTATACAAAATGAATTGGGTGAAAAATATCGCTACTACGAATATTTCAAAAAGGCATCGGAAATGAATGGTATTTATGCACGAATGCCGTATGATATTTTTGTGAATTAATTAGAGTTTTAAAATAATAAAAGAGAGGAATTAACTGGCTGGTTTTTTGAAAACCCGGTACAATTCCTCTCTTTCACGTTTAATAATTTGCCTACATTTTTTATATAAATGGACTGAGAATTTGAGTTTAAAAAAATTTAATTACATTCATACCACTCTACATTTATTGGATATTTGTTTATTCCTAATGAAATGTCGTTGCAATGAATTACTTTTAATGCATCCTCAAAATTTATAAAATTATTCCGAACAAATTCGTATAAAATTTTGCAATACTTAAATGCTGAAATTGCTGAATTTCCAGAAGAAATCAAATGCCAAAAGGCAGCTCTGTGTTCAGCTGGAATTGTTAAAAGTGTGTCTTTTATTACCTCGTATTCTATTGGAGCTAATTTCGTTTTAATTGCGTGAACAAAATCATATGTTGTTTCTCGTTCCATAAAACGATTTTTTAATGTATTGTTTTCTGTTTTATTTCGAGAATAAAGTTATAATTATTGAGTGGGAGAGAGTAAGAGAAATTACTGAAAAGTGAGGTGGAAATTACTGAATTTCAATCAGTTTATTTTTAATAGATCGAAAAGTGTGTGCGAAAAGCCAAGAAAAATAGCAAGAATATTCTTCGATTCAAAATGGTTATACTTCTCCAATAGATTAAATTTTTTTATTTTTCGAAGCCCAAACAATCCAAACATTGAAAAATATAGACACAAATTCTTAACTTAGTCATCCTTTAAAAATAGGGATTTAATGATCAAATTGTTGCTTTATCCTTTTGCTTGGTTGTATGGTTTCGGAGTTTCTTTCCGTAACCGGATGTATGATTTGGGTCTATTGAAATCGAAAGAGTTTGATGTGCCGGTAATTTCAATTGGTAATATTACCGTTGGAGGAACGGGCAAAACGCCCCACATAGAATATTTAGTGAATTTGCTTCACGAAAAATTTGCAGTGGCAACATTAAGTCGTGGTTATAAAAGAAAAACAAAGGGTTTTAGATATGTTGAAACCAGCTCAACTGTTTTGGAAGTTGGCGACGAACCCCTTCAAATAAAAAATAAATTCCAGACGGTTACGGTTTCGGTATGCGAAAACAGGGTGGTTGGAGCAGAAAAATTATTGGATTTAAAAAATGCAATAATTCCCGATGTAGTTTTGCTCGACGATGCTTTTCAGCACCGAAGAATTACTCCCGGAATAAATATTTTACTGATAGATTATAACCGGCAGATAAAAGAAGATACCCTTTTGCCAGTGGGGCGATTACGCGAAAGTGTGACACAAATGAGGCGGGCAAATGTTATTATTTTCACAAAATGCCCCGACAAGATTACACCAATTATGCGTCGAATTTTAATGAATGATGTTGCCCTTAAACCGTATCAGGAACTGTTTTTTACCACGTTGAATTACCAGAAATTAGAACCTGTTTTTTCAGCTAAAAAATTAGGTGACGATTTTTATGAAGAGAGAACTTATTCTTCACTTATTGTTACAGGAATTGCATCGCCAAAGCCAATTCATAAATATTTAAAGCAGTTTTCAGAAAAGGTGGAATTTCTTGCTTATCCCGATCATTACAATTTTTCGAAGGCAGATATCTCTACAATCCTGCAAAAATTTAATTCTATTAATTCAGAAAAAAAGATAATTATTACCACCGAAAAAGATGCGATGCGCTTAAAAGACCAGAAAGATTTGACCGATGAATTTAAAAATGCATTGTACTATTTACCGGTAAAAGTGAAGTTCCTCCAGGATGAGGGGAAAGCTTTTAATAAGAAAATTTTAAACTATGTTGGAGAAAATAAAAGCAACCGCGAATTACATAAAAGAAAGAATAAACGCCAGTCCTGAAATTGGTATTATTCTGGGCACTGGTTTGGGTGGATTGGTTAATGAAATTGAAATCATCGATTCCATTCCTTATATCGAAATTCCTAATTTCCCGATTTCAACAGTTGACGGTCATGCCGGAAGATTAATTTATGGCAAATTGGGCGAAAAAGAAGTTCTTGCCATGCAAGGGCGTTTTCATTATTATGAAGGTTATTCCATGCAGGAAGTTACATTCCCGGTTCGTGTTTTAAAGTATGTTGGAATAAGTCATCTATTTGTTTCAAATGCCACCGGCGGATTAAACCCAAACTTTAAAGTGGGTGACATTATGGTGATTACCGACCACATTAATTTCTTCCCGGAACACCCTTTGCGAGGCAAAAACAATAAGGAATTGGGGACACGTTTTCCCGATATGAGTAAATGCTACGACAAACGCCTGCAGAACAAAGCGAAGTTAATTGCATCAGAACACGGTTTAAATATTAAGGAGGGGATTTATGTGGGCGTTTCCGGCCCAACTTTTGAAACTCCGGCTGAATATAAAATGTTTCGAATATTAGGTGCTGATGTTGTTGGAATGTCCACCGTGCCGGAGGTTATTGTTGCAAGGCACATGGATTTGAAAGTATTTGGAGTATCGATAATTACCGACAGTGGTGTGCCTGGTGAAATCGTTGAAATTTCGCACGAAGAGGTTCAGAAAGTGGCGATGAAAGCCGAACCCAAAATGACCTTACTCATGAAAAAAATGATCGAAAGTTTATAGAATGCAGCCTGTTTTTTCGTCATTCCCGCGAAGGCGGGAATCTCTCAATTTACAAAATGAATTATGAAACAATATCTTCTTCTTTTAATAATCGCAATTTTTATCTCAAGTTGTACAACCCAAAAATCGAATTCTATGGAATTGGTAATGGATTCAAAATCAGAATTAGGTGAAGGAGCCATTTGGAATCCGAAAACCGGAGAATTGCTTTGGATAAATATTACAGGAAAGATTCTCAATTTTTACAATCCCAAAACGGAGAATAATAAAGAGATGTTTACCGGGCAAATGATTGGTACGGTTGTTCCTACTGAAACAGGGAAAGTTTTGGTGGCTTTACAAAATGGAATTTATCAGTTTGATCCTAAGACCGGAACAAAGAATCTGATTGTTGATCCCGAAGAAAATTTACCCGATAATCGGTTTAACGATGGAAAATGCGATCCGGGCGGACGTTTCTGGGCCGGAACAATGAGTACAAAAGATGAAATGAATGCAGGAGCTTTGTATCGTTTAAATGCAGACAGTTCAATTTATAAGATGGTTGAAAACGTTAGTACTTCAAATGGCATAGTTTGGTCGCTCGATAAAACAAAAATGTATTACATCGATACGCCTACGCAAAATGTTGTAGCCTACAATTACAATAATGAAACCGGAAATATTTCCAGCCCCCAGGTAGCTATTGAAATACCTGAAGAAATAGGTTCTCCTGATGGAATGACCATTGATGCAGAAGGAAATGTGTGGATTGCTTTATGGGGAGGTTCGGCCGTAGCATGTTGGAATCCTGAATCTGGTAAATTGCTTCAAACAATTAAAGTGCCTGCAAAAAATGTAACATCGTGTGCTTTTGGCGACGATGATTTAGGAACGCTTTATATAACAACTGCCAGAATTGCAACAAGCGAGGCAGAGTTAAAACAGTATCCAAATGCAGGTGGAGTTTTCAAGACCAGACCGGGTGTAAAAGGTGTTGAGGCTTTTTTTTATAAAGATGAATTTTAATTACCATAAATGAATCTGTTAATACTTTCACTGGCACCGGTTTTTATTATAGCCGGATACATCTATTTTCGTGATAAATACGAAAAAGAACCAATTCATTTGTTACTGTTTGCTTTGCTTGCAGGAGCAATTACTGTGGTTCCAATTCTATTTGTAGAGCGTTTTTTAGATGCTTTTACCGAGTCATTTTCCGGATTGTTTTCTGCCGCCTGGAATGCTTTTGTAGTGGCAGCTTTTTCCGAAGAGCTTTTTAAATATATTGCGCTTTATCTGTTAATTTGGAAAAGCCCTGAATTCAACGAAAAATTTGATGGGATTGTTTATGCCGTTTTTGTTTCGTTGGGTTTTGCAGGCGTTGAAAATGTAATGTATGTGATGCAAGGTGGCATCGAAACCGGATTAATGCGCACTTTTACAGCAGTTCCGGCACACGCTATTTTCGGAATTACAATGGGTTTCTATTTCGGACTTGCAAAATTTTACGAAAAAGAGAGAAATGCTTTAAAACTAAAAGCACTTGTTTATCCAATTATACTTCATGGAATTTACGACTTTATTTTAATGACAGGAATTCAATGGCTGACAGGAGTATTTTTCTTGTTTGTTATTTTTCTTTATGTTTTTGGATTGAAAAGAGTAAAACGTCTATCAGACCAATCGATATATAAAACGGATTTTAATTTGTTGAACCAGAAATTTTCAAAACCAGATTAATATGAATATCCCTGCTTTTTCTGATGTTGAAAACGCACATCAAATTGTTCAGAAAT
The DNA here is from genome assembly GCA_013203755.1 of Bacteroidota bacterium. Lineage (GTDB taxonomy): Bacteria > Bacteroidota > Bacteroidia > Bacteroidales > Prolixibacteraceae > Draconibacterium. The sequence continues at coordinate 1,934 of JABMPI010000368.1, read as the reverse complement.
ATGCACACCGAACTCCTGTTTTAACTTCATCGAGCATTAATAAAATTGTTGGAGGAGAGCTATATTTTAAATGCGAGAATTTTCAAAAAGTAGGGGCATTTAAATTTCGGGGAGCTTGCAATGCCGTGTTTTCGCTTTCAGAAACCGATGTGCAAAAAGGTGTAGCAACTCATTCTTCGGGAAACCATGCCGCGGCTTTGGCACTTGCTGCAAAAATGCGGGGAATTGTCGCCCACATTGTAATGCCTGAAAATTCACCAGAAATAAAAAAGAAAGCGGTTGCTGGTTACGGAGCAAAAATTACTTTTTGTACGCCAACTTTGCAAGCGCGTGAAAGTACACTGGCAAAGGTGGTGGCAGAAACCGGAGCAACAGAAATTCATCCTTACGATAATTTTAATGTAATTGCCGGACAAGGAACTGCCGCAAAAGAGTTAATTGAAGATGCAGGCGATTTTGATATTATTATTGCTCCGGTTGGTGGCGGCGGATTGCTAAGTGGAACAGCACTTTCAACAAAACAGCTTCTTCCAAACTGTAAGGTAATTGCGGCAGAGCCAGCCGGAGCAGACGATGCTTTTCAATCGTTTCATACAAAAAACTGGGTGCCTTCTGAAAATCCAAATACAATTGCCGACGGATTATTGACTTCGGTTGGGCAAAGGAATTTTATCATTATTTTAGATAAAGTTGATGATGTTGTAACAGTTACCGAAGAGAATATTATTGCGGCCATGCGCATGATTTGGGAACGTATGAAAATTATTATCGAACCTTCGTCGGCAGTTCCGCTAGCCGCTATTCTTGAAGGTAATATTGATATTCAAAATAAAAAAGTGGGAATAATCCTTTCGGGTGGGAATTTGGATTTGGGGAGGTTGCCTTTTTAGTATTTAGTTTTAACTCACCCTGATTGAATCAAGACTCAATCGTTTTTTACTATTCAAATGGTTAAGTTTAACTCACCCTGATTTTCTGTTTTTGTCGGTTGACAAAAAACAGAAAATCTGTCCCTCTCTGCGTGCAGAGAGGGTGGGAGTTGGTGGTTCAAAAATCGTAGGTGATTCCCAAAGTTCTTAGTTCTTTAATTGCTTCTGAGATTTGGTATCGTTAAAGCATTGGACTTACAATATGTGCTAACGATTCACGAACTTTAAAATGCCAGGGGCGTTGTTTCCATTCGTTTAGTTTTATTTCGCGGCTGTTTTTTAAATCAAACATAAAATGTTTTTCAAGTTTTTGGGTAAATTCCTTTTCGTAGATAAAAGCATTTACTTCGAAATTGGTTTCAAAGCTTCTAAAATCCATGTTGGCAGTTCCAATGGTTGAGAATATATTGTCCACAAGCATAAATTTACTATGTGTAAAACCCTTTTCATAAAAGTAGACTTTAATACCAGCCTCCAAAAGTTTCTCAATAAAAGAGAAAGAACACCATTTTGGCGTGATTGCATCCGATCTTTCTGGAATAATAATCCGAACATCTATATTACTCAGGGCTGCAGTTTCCAGAGCCGAAACAATGGCTTGTGGCGGCATAAAATAGGGGGTTGTAATATAAATCTTTTCTCTGGCATTTGTAATGGCAGCAAAAAATAGAGAACCTGACCAACCAAATAAGTATGTAAATATAATAGGAGATAAGCAATGCCAATACGATTTAATACAAATGAAAACAAACGAATAGAGTTTGACGTAACTGTACAGGGTGTGGAAACTATAGACCTAAAGGGTTCAGTACGATTTACCCATGAGGGTATAGAGTATGGTTTCCCTATCAGTGTATCAAACAGCAATATATCAGTGGATATTCCTCAACTCGGTTCCTTTATGAAAGACCTATCAGAGGGTCAGAAGATGCAGGCACGCCTTGAAGTTGTTGCTGGTGACACTTTTATCGTTCCATGGGAGGATACTATTATTGTGGAGACACC
>JABMPI010000367.1 GCA_013203755.1 Bacteroidota bacterium | reverse complement strand
TCATCTGTGATATTTCCTGTACTCCAACAACCAAAGCCAATTGCCCAAAAATGTTGACCCCAATATTTCTTCCCTAATTCAGGAAACTCTTGTTAAAGTTTCCGTGAACTTCTACCCTTTAACCTTTTTACAAGATTACTCAGTGATTGTGATGGCCGATAACTCAAATGCATGTGAACATGATCTTTTGATACAACACCCTTCAAAATTATTACATCTTCTGCCTCACAAATTTGAATTAGAATTGTACGACACCTAATTTGAATATCTCCTTGAAGAACTGAATAACGATATTTCGTCGACCATACAATATGAACTGTCAAATTTGATACTGTATGTCCATTCGATCTTTGATAGTTTGGCATAACTCAAAGATAACGTTTTTAGAAGCTTAAGCGAGATGCACTAAAGTACATAGTTTTAACTATTATTGTGACCAATAAAAGTGGAATATTCTATTATTGCTTCACGTCATCACCTAATTTGGAACTAATTTTTTCTTTTGTATAAATCCTGAACAATAGCATTTAAAAATACTTCAGAATGAACATGGTCAAATTCCATCATTTTAGTTTCAGTAATACAAATCTAGAACATATTTTGCTGCAAGTATCCGGATTATTAAAATGAATACAAGAAGTAAGAGCAGATAAAAACAATAAATTATACTTTACAAACAATTGAACCCGAATGGATTAAAAGAACAATCACAAACAAAAACCGCCCTTCCCAAAAGGAAGAGCGGTTAATACTCTTAATATTTTTTTACAACTAGCTTGCCAGAACAGCCTGAACTTCTTTTAAAATCGCACGTTTGGTTTTTACACCTACAATTCGACCAACAGCCGTTCCATTTTTCAAAATAACCATAGTTGGAATACTTTGTACTTTATACTTTTTTGCCAATTGTTGGTTATGATCCACATTTACCTTCGCAACCGTAAAATCATTTTGTGTTTCAGCAATATCGTTTAAAACAGGAGCTATTATTTTGCACGGTGCACACCACGGAGCCCAAAAATCTACAAGTACAACTCCTTTTTTTGTTACCGTTTTGAAATTTTTATTTGCAAGTACTATAATTTGTTTGCTGGTTTTTACAGGTTTTGCATTTTTCATACGGAAGTAGTTATAAACTATAAGTCCAAAAAATGCTACTAAAACTCCTACAATAATGTAAATCAATGTTGCTGACATAAAATCTGTTTTTAATCTAAACTTCTAATTTCTGAAGTAACTTCAATTGCTTTTTTGTACAAAGAACTTACTCCACAATATCTTTCTTCCGACAAATTAACTGCTTTTTTTAGTTTTTCCAATGGAAGGTCTTTCCCTTTGAACTCATAAATAACATTCATTTTAGAAAACTGCTTTGGATGCTCTTCTGTTAGGTCGCCTTCAACAATTACATTAAAATCGACCAATTCAACACGCATCTTTTTTAGAATTGAAACCACATCCATTCCGGTACAACCTGCCGACGCTGTTAACATCAAGGGTTTTGGGCGTGGGCCGCTGTACTTCCCTCCTACTTCTTCTGCTGCATCTAGTATTATTTCGTGCCCATTTACATCGACTTTAAAAACCATATTTTCCAGCCAGGTAACTTTTACTTGTTATTTCTCCATGTTCTTTATTTTAGTTTATCATTTTTTCAATTTAAAATATTTCATAAATTAATTACATGTACCGAAATATAGTTTTTATATGTGCTATCCTGTTTATACCAATTGAATTGATATTTTTGTAGTTTAAGTTTTTAATGCAAAAAACTATTGATAGATTGATAAAACATGACTGATACCAGACAATGCAAATTGGAAGATTTTACCGATTTAAAGGAGCATAAAACCAGAGTTTCTTATTTAAAAGGTGAAAATATATTTAAACAGGGTGCTTTTGCACCTTATGTAATTTATGTTGTAAAGGGGCTTGTAAAAGTTTATTTACAAACCAGTTACGAAAAGCAGATAAATATAAGTTTGGCAAAATCGGGCGAGTTTTTGGCTTTCTCTTCTATTTTTGGTGAAAATGTACATACCTATTCTACCCAAGCTTTAAAAGATTCCGAAATTTGTATGATTGAAAAAGAGAGTTTAAAAAAGATATTACTGGAAAACCCACAGTTTGCATTAGAAGTTACAACTAAAAATTATAAAAATGAAAGCCATCTTTTTGAAATAATTAAAAATATTTCTTACAAGCAGATGCGTGGGAAACTGGCGTCAAGTCTGCTTTATCTTTCGCAAGACGATTTTATAAAAGAGGATGTATTTAATTGTTTAACCCGACAAGACATTGCCGATTTTGCTTCCATTTCAACCGAAAGTGCCATCAAATTTTTAAAGGAGATGGAAAAGGAAAAGGTGCTGAAATTGGATGGGAAAAACATTAATATTCTAGATGTTGGGAAACTAGAATCGATAAGCAAAAACGGTTAAGATGATTTTTACTGAGGAACGAAAAAAAGGACTACAATCGGAATTTATATACTCTGCTACCCGCAGTAGTGGACCGGGCGGACAAAATGT
>JABMPI010000366.1 GCA_013203755.1 Bacteroidota bacterium | reverse complement strand
TTTTAATCAGAATAAAAGCCTAAACTACAATTGTAATTTAAGCTAGGTTGTGGACCCACTTGGGCTCGAACCTAGGACCACCTGATTATGAGTCAGGTGCTCTAACCAACTGAGCTATAGGCCCGAAATGAATTTTCAATACTCAACATCGACGATTGATAGTTGAATCTTCAAATTCGGAGTGCAAGTTTACAACTTTAGTTGAAAATACACAAGCAAAATTTGTTGAATTTCAATTTAAAATAGAGTGTTATAAAAGTACTGCCCTAAAATTATTTGAATTTCAGCATTTTCAACTAAATTTGCGCCGTATCAAATATTCTTTCGCAAGGGTGTTTGATTATATAGAAGAGTGGAGAGAGCGGGCTCTGTAAAGCTCTGGCAACCGTCAGCCAACTAACTGAAAAGGTGCCAATACCCGGCCGGAAACGGAATTATAATTTGAACACTATCATGAAGAGACAACTGTACAAATTATTTTTAATTAAAACTATACACTGTTCAAATGTGTGTATGCGCTGGCGGTTTTACCCTCAGCTAGCTACTATTTATTAAATTTTACTTTAAATCGAAATTCTACCAAAAATGACAAAAATAAAAACCTACGAAGAAATTAACCAGAAACTAAAATCGGGGAAAGCAGTAATACTTACCGCCGAGGAAGTTTCAAAAATGGCATTGGAATTATCGCCGGAAGAGATAGTCGAGAAAGTGGATGTGGTTACCACTGCAACTTTTGGTGCCATGTGTTCGTCGGGTGCTATTATTAATTTTGGTCATGCCAACCCACCCATCAGAATGGAAAAGATCCGGTTAAACGGAGTACCATGTTACGAAGGATTGGCTGCCGTTGATACATATATTGGAGCCACCGCCTGCGACCCTGACAATCCAACTTATGGAGGAGCGCATGTTATTCAGGATTTGTTGGAGGGTAAAGATGTAGTTCTGGAAGCCTGGGGAAAAGGAACTGATTGTTATCCGCGAAAACACATCAAAACCAAAATAAATATAAATACGATTAACGAGTTTACACTTTTTAATCCACGAAATGCCTATCAGAATTACAATGTTGCGGTGAATACGACCAAAAAGATGATTCATACATACATGGGAACTTTGTTGCCAAATTTGCGAAATGCGACTTATTCAACATCAGGAGAATTAAGCCCCTTGTTAAACGATCCCGAATTCAAGACAATTGGACTGGGAACCCGAATTTTCCTTGGTGGCACACAAGGTTTTGTAGTCTGGCCGGGAACTCAGTTTCATACAACAAAACCAAAAAACGAACATGGTGTTCCGGTTACCAACGCTGCTACAATTGCTGTAATGGGTAATTTAAAAGAGATGTCGTCAGATTATATACAGGCGGCTTATTACGACAAATATGGCACGAGTTTATTTGTAGGAATCGGAATTCCAATTCCAATACTCGATATTGAAATGGCAAAACGAGTATCGATAAATAACAGTCAAATTGAAACCTCGGTACTTGATTATGGAATTGTGGGAACTCCTAAATTAGGGCAAGTAACTTACAAAGAACTTCAAACTGGCTCAATAAAAGTAGGAGGCAAAAAAATCAGAACTGCACCAGTAGCGAGTCTTGCGAAAGCCAGAAAAATAGCCAACGAATTAAAAGGCTGGCTACAAACCGGTAATTTTGAAATTAGTAAACCCATACAAATGTTCCCGCAAAACACTTCATTAAATGGATTAAAAGAAACGGAGGTTGACAATGATTAAAAAAAGATATATCCTGAATTTCCCACCGGATAGTGGCGACAAAGCATTTAGTTACCATCTCGTAAAAGATTACGACATTCGAATTAATATTCTGAAAGCTGAAGTTTATCCGGGCAAGCGAGGCAGTTTGCTACTTGAACTTTATGGAAAAAAAGATAATATTGAAAACGGAGTTGAGTACTTGAAAAAGAATCATATTAAATGCGAGCCTCTGGATAAACAAATTCTTTTAAATGATGAAAAATGTATCGATTGTGGAAATTGTACCGCTGTTTGTTTTGCCGGCTCATTAACCATGAACAAAGAATCCTGGAAATTGGAATTCGATAAAGACAAATGTGTGGTTTGCGAATTGTGTATTCCGGCTTGTCCTTTAAGTCTGTTTGAAATTAATTTCAATTAGCAAAATATTTTATAAAATTTATTTTCATGAATTTATTTGAACCTCGCTCCTATCGCTCTCAATTTAATACGGAACGATTTTCCGGTTTTGAAATAAGTTACCTTGAAACCGATTTATGGATTGGTGTTGATGCGGGTTCATTTCAACCCGAAATAAAAGAACTTGCCCTTGCAAAAATCAAAAGTTTACGCAACAAATTAGATGAATACATTAATGCAGAACCTTTCTTCAAGAAAAGCCTAAAATCTTTTCATCCCACTGAAATAGCACCTTCTGAAGCGATTGAAATGGCAGTGGCAGCAGAAAAAGCTGGAATTGGTCCCATGTCGGCAGTAGCAGGATTATTTGCTCGTGAAATTGGAGAAGAAATTATTCAGAACTTTTCGGTTAATGAATTGGTTATAGAGAACGGCGGCGACATTTTTGCACTTTTAAATAAGGAATTAGTTCTTTCAATTTTTGCAGGTGAGTCTATTTTATCGGAAAGAATTGGATTGGTAATTCCTGCAGAAAAAAGCAAACTCGGAATTTGTACATCAGCCGGAACAGTTGGACCGTCGTTAAGTTACGGAAAAGCCGATGCGGTGGTAGTTGTTTGCGAAGATATATTATTAGCCGATGCTTATGCAACTGCTTTCGGAAATAAAGTAAAAACGCCAAACGATATTGAAAAAGTAATAAAGCAGTCTGAAAAATATCCCGAAATTCTTTCAATGCTAATTATCTGTGAAGATCAAATTGGGATTCGGGGAGAATATGAAATGAGAATATTGAAATAAGTTCTTTGTGAACCTTTGAGTCTACTTTGTGTAACTTTGTGGTTAGTTTTTTAACCGCAGAGAACTCAGAGATTTCGCAGAGATAACAAAGAGGAATAAACTATAAATGAGCATTAAAAAAAACATAAAACACGAACTCAAAACCCGCGTACTCGTAATGGACGGCGCAATGGGTTCACTAATTCAGGAATACAAATTATCGCAGGCTGATTACCACGGTGAACGGTTGATGGATTTCCCAAACGACCTAAAAGGGAATAACGATATTCTTTCAATTACACATCCTGAAATAATTAAAGAAATTCATACAAAATATTTGGGGGCCGGAGCAGATATACTTCTGACTAATACGTTTAACGCTACTTCTATTTCGCAAGCCGATTATGGCACAGAAGAGTTTGTTTACGAATTAAACAAAACTTCAGCTGAGATTGCAAAAAATATTGCCGATGAGTTCACTGCTCAAAATCCGTCGAAACCACGTTTTGTTGCCGGTTCGTTGGGACCAACAAACAAAACATTATCGCTTTCGCCCGATGTAAACGACCCGGGTTACCGCGCTGTTACTTTCGACGAAGTAAAAATTTCGTACCGCGAACAAATAGAGGGACTCTTAGATGGCGGTGTTGACCTGCTTTTAATTGAAACAATTTTCGATACCTTAAATGGGAAGGCAGCAATTTTTGCAGTTGAAGAAGCCTTGGAAGCTCGCGGCTTAAAACTTCCACTCATGGTTTCGGGTACAATTACCGATGCCAGCGGAAGAACACTTTCGGGGCAAACACTGGAAGCTTTTCTGAATTCCGTTTCACACGTAGATCTGCTGAGTATCGGATTAAATTGTTCGTTGGGAACAACCGATTTGCGTCCGTATGTAAAAGAACTTTCAAAGAAAGCGCCTTTTCATATTAGTGCTCATCCAAATGCCGGGCTGCCAAACCAATTTGGCGAGTACGACGAAACACCGGAAATGATGGCCGGCTACTTGCAGGATTATCTCGACAATAACTTTGTAAATATAATTGGCGGCTGCTGCGGTACTACGCCCGACCACATACACGAGTTTGCAAAAATTGCGGAGAAAGCAAAACCTCATGCAGTAAACGAAGCTGATTCCAATACACGCTTTAGTGGTTTGGAACCAGTTACAATGACCGCAGACACCAACTTTGTAAATATTGGTGAACGATGTAATGTGTCTGGTTCACGAAAATTTGCCAGGTTAATTCGCGAAGAAAAATACGAAGAGGCACTTTCAATTGCACGTGCACAAGTTGAGGAGGGAGCACAGATTATCGATGTGAATCTGGATGATGCCATGCTGGATGCCGAAAAAGAAATGGTACGATTCCTGAACATGTTAATGACTGAACCCGACATTGCCAAACTTCCGGTAATGATAGACTCATCGAAATGGAAGGTAATTGAGGCCGGGCTGAAATGTTTGCAGGGAAAAGCCATTGTAAATTCCATCAGTTTAAAAGAAGGTGAGGAGGCTTTTATTCAACAAGCAAAAGTAATAAAACGATTTGGTGCTGCGGTGGTTGTAATGGCTTTCGACGAAGTGGGGCAAGCAGACAATTTTGAACGTCGCAAAGAAATTTGCAGCCGCGCATATAAAACCCTGACAGAAAAAGTGGGACTGCCACCACAAAACATAATTTTCGACCCAAATATATTAACCATAGGAACGGGACTTGAAGAACACAATAATTATGCAGTTGATTATATAAATTCCGTTCGTTGGATTAAAGAAAATCTACCACATGCAAAAACCAGCGGCGGAGTTAGTAACGTTTCATTTTCGTTTCGTGGAAATAATGTAGTTCGCGAAGCCATCCACTCCGTATTTCTTTTTCATGCTATAAAAGCAGGGCTCGATATGGGAATTGTAAACCCCGGGATGTTACAGATTTACGATGAAATTCCCAAAGATCTTTTGGAAAGAACGGAAGATTTGGTTTTAAATCGACGTGCTGATGCAACAGAAAGGTTGTTGGAATTTGCTGAGAAGGTAGAATCAAACGGCACTCGCGAAGTACGAAAGGACGAATGGCGGGAACTCCCACTGGAAAAACGCATTCAACACGCATTGGTAAAAGGATTTCCTGAATTTGTGGACGAAGACATGGCTGAAGCCGTTAAACAATATTCACCTGCTTTAAACATTATTGAAGGCCCGTTAATGGATGGAATGAATGTGGTTGGAGGATTGTTTGGTGCAGGCAAAATGTTCCTTCCGCAAGTAATTAAATCTGCAAGGGTTATGAAAAAAGCAGTGGCTTATTTACTCCCGTTTATTGAAGCCGACAAAGAAAAATATAAAACGGTATCCTCAGTAAAAAAAGTATTAATGGCCACAGTAAAAGGCGATGTTCATGATATTGGAAAAAATATTGTAGGCGTTGTTTTGGCTTGCAACAATTACGAAATAATTGATTTGGGAGTGATGGTTCCCACCGAAAAAATAATTGATACTGCCATAAAAGAGAAGGTGGATGTAATTGGATTGAGTGGATTAATTACTCCTTCTTTGGAAATTATGGTTGACGTAGCCAAAGAGATGGAACGTCGCGGAATTGATATTCCAATTTTAATTGGTGGGGCAACCACATCTAAAATTCATACAGCAGTTAAAATTGAACCTGAATTTAAACATCCTGTAATTCATGTAAAAGATGCATCGTTGGCAGTAAATGTGGTTTCAAACCTTATCGCCAAAAATCAAAAATATCTCGATTCGGTTAAAAAAGATTATGCTGAAATTCGGAAATTCCAAGCACAGCGAAAACCTAAAAATTATTTGACTTTAGAACAAGCCCGCAAAAATAAATTTAAAATAGACTGGAACAATACACCCATTTACAAACCAAATTTTGTGGGTGTAAAACAACTTATCGATTTTCCGTTGGAAGAGCTACGAAAATACATCGACTGGACTTTCTTTTTTATTACCTGGGGTTTAAAAGGACATTTTCCACAAATATTTAATGACGAAAAACAAGGCGACGCAGCTAAAAAATTATACGCCGAAGCCAATGAATTTCTGGATGAAATAATCGAAAAGAAAATGTTACAGGCAAATGCAGTGTTTGGTATTTGGCCGGCAAACTCAAACGGAGATGATGTTGTTTTATATGAAGATGAAACACGCCAAAAAGAAATTGGTAAGTTTTATCACATTCGTCAGCAGGAAAAGAAAAAACCTGGAATCGCAAATTTCTGTCTTTCTGATTTTGTTGCACCGATTGGATCGGGCAAAATAGATTATTGCGGTGGTTTTGCTACTACGGGAGGAATTGGAATCGAAAAATGGAAAGACGAGTACCGCGCAGACAACAACGATTACAAGGCAATTATGCTGGAAGCACTTGCCGACAGGTTCAGTGAAGCTTTTGCCGAACTTCTTCATGAGAAAGTGCGCATTGAATATTGGGGATATGCACCAAACGAAAATATTTCGATGGACGAAATGTTGAAAATAAAATATCAGGGAATCCGTCCGGCACTGGGTTACCCGGCGTGCCCCGAACATTCAGAAAAAAAGAATCTGTTTAACCTTTTGAAAGCTGAAGAGGTTGGAATTACTTTAACCGAACATTTTGCTATGTATCCAAATGCATCGGTGTCGGGCGAGTTTTTTGTGCATCCCGAATCGCGCTATTTCAGTTTAGAAAAAATTGGGAAAGACCAGGTTGTGGATTACGCAAAACGAAAAGGAGAAACAACCGAATTTATTGAAAAATTTATTCCTACTAATTTAAATTACAAATAAGAAAGCTGGAAGTTGGGAGTTTGAAGAGGGAAATTGAAGAATTGGTTTTTGTAATTATTTTTCTTGTTTGGATACTGATTTAAAATGATGGACAAGAATACGTTAACCATAGCAATTGGCTTTTTCGCATTGATATTCCTGATTTGGAATTTTACGATTAGTGCAAAAATTATGGATTACCTGAAAAAGCGCGGGGAAAAAGTAAGTTTAGCCACCATGCATTTTAAGATTTTTGATAATGCCGGCAAATACAAGAAATTAACCCTTGCTGAATCCGGGGAAGTTGGAAAACATTACAATCCGTTCCTGGTTACTTTCGTAATATTTGCAATATTCCTGTTGGTGGGGATTATTTTGGTTGCAGGTTAGTTTAAGTTATCATTCAAACAACCTGTAACAATTATTTCGCTTTTAACGTTACCTCGTACCAAACCTCATCCACTATTTTATGTGAGAATGATGTATTCATGTGATTTGCCAACACTGAAATAATCCCTTCAGAACAATCCAACATTTCATCGTAGGTAACGCCAAACATGGGGCCGTTTTTAAATGAAATATCAACATTTTTAAGTTTGAATTGGACCATTTTTTCGTTTTGGGCTACTATTTGCATTTCGTTATCGGGATGCATACCGGCAAGGATAAATATCATTCCATTGGCAAATGCCTCAAATCCATCTGCGGGATTCCAAAAAGATGTAAACTGAGCACCAATGTATTTCCCAAACTCTTCAGGTGTAGCACCTTTTGTTTTGGCAAAACCGATTCCGGTTACCGCGTATCCAATTACGTGATTATACAATATTTCCTGTTTTTGTTCGGAAGTAACTTCTGGCACCATAAATGGTTGCTGGGCACTGAGAAAATTCATTGTAAAAAAGCAGATGGCAATTAAAATTAAATGTTTCATTTTGTTACGGTTAAAAAATGGTTTATTGATGCAGAGAAGTATTGATTCAAATAAAAAATTGAATGTTTGGGGGTTAAATAGCTTTATTTACAAAACCATGTCACGTTTGCTCCATCTAAAGGAACGTATTCACCATATTCGTCTAAACCTGCTTCACCAATAATTTGGAAATAAGTAGTTAATCCATTTTCGCCTTTTGTCCTGATGTTTAAAACAAGTTCGCCTGTTGATAGTTTAAAAGTAGAAGTTCTCGAAAAATTGTAAGTTTTACCGGTTGTAGCTCCTTTTAACTGGCCTCCAATAATATTCCAGTGTATAACATTGGCATTTTCAACCACGTGAAAAGAGACGTCTCCGGTTAGAATTTCACCAGCACATGGACACGGGAATTCTATATACTCTGTCCATTTTGTAGACACTTTTTGAGCATCAACACTTGTACTTACAAAAAAGAATACTACAATTAAACTTACAAATAGAAATTTTAAATTTTTCATGATAATTAGTTTTTAAAGTTTACAGTGTAAATTTCACCTATAGCTCCGATTACAACTTATCAATCATGAAGCAATTCATTCCAATTTTAACGCATGAATTATAATTATGAAGCATTTGTTGGCAAACAGCTTTATTGGGAAGATAGAAAATAGGAAAAAGGTGCGCAAGAAAACCGGTTGGGTTATTGGATTAGAGTTACACCAACTTTTTTAACCAGTTCTTTAAAACGGGGTTCGTCGTGCAAAGGAAAAAAATGAGGACGCTGCAACATTATGGGCAAATCTTCATTTTTTACTTCAAATGCCAATTCAAGATATTCAAGTGCTCCCTCTTTTTCATTAACAAACATTTGCGCCTGAGCGATAATGGTAGGGTTGGAACATAATAAACTTTCGCCTTTAATTGCCAGTTCAATCCAATGATTGAGCGCTTTTTCAACAGCGTTCGCTTTAAAATATTCAGCCATATCGTTATTCCCCATAATAACATGTAACTTTCCCCACGATCTCATGGCTACTTCCCTCTGTCCGCTATTAAACTGTGCGTAGCCGATTCCATCCCATGCAAAACCATATCCGGGGAAAAGCTCCAAAACTTTATTGTATTGATTTATCGATTTCTCAAATTGCTTATCCATAAAATAGGTTTCGGCAACCAAACATCCCGTTCTGGGATTTAGCGGATCGAGCTTTTCAGCCACCAAAGCCTCATTTAGAGCATTATCCAGGTCTCCTTTTATAAGGTGATAATTAGACAAAAGGATGTACCCATACGAATTATTTGGATTTAATTGCAATCCTTTTTCTGCCATTTTTTTCATGCCTTCCCAATCCCAGTCAAATTTGCCAAGAATATTTCCCCGGGTAATAAATGCATCTCCTAAAGAACCATCTAATTCAATGGCTTTATTTAATGCATTATTAATGGCTTTTCTACTATCAACTCGATTTTGTAGTTTTTCTTCGTTATTCAGTATAAACTTATTTATCGAAATATAAGCTTCAGCAAGAGTCGAGTAAGCAGGTGCATAACTGGAATCAATTTCAATGGATTCCTTTAAATATTTGATTGCATTTTTCATGGCAGCTGTATTTTGCTGATACCACAAATACTTTCCTCTTAAATACAATTCATACGCTTTTGGATCAACTTGTTTTACCTGATTTTTTGCCACTTCAGGAGAAACAACCAGATGAATTTTTTTTGCTATCTGACTTGAAATATCATCGGCCAAATGAAAAATATTGGAAGAGTTCTGGTCGTATTTTTTGGCCCACAAGTGTCTTTCTTTTGGGAAAGGCTCGATAAGTTGAACGATAACTCTCAAACTATCTGTACTATAAATTACCGATCCCTCCAACAATAAATCAACTCCCAGTTTTTTTGCTATTTCTGAATAGAGTTTAGTTGAATCCTGAAACATCATCGCCGAGCCTCTTGATATAACACGCAAACCCTTTAATTTGGAAAGTTCGAGCGTAATTGCATCGGTTAAACCAACAGCTAAATATTCTTTGTCTTTCTTTTCCGAAAGATCCAATAATGGGAGTACAGCAATAGATGCTTCCTGAAATTCAGAATTGCCCTTTAAAAAATCTGCCTTCTCACGGAATAGAAATGCAAAAATTAAGATTACAACAATTAAGGTTGAAAAAATAACTCTGTTTAATATTTTTGATGGGGTTGGTTTAATCGCATTAGGCAAGTTAATCCCATCTATTACTCCGCTGTTTTGATTTTTATATTCACCGGGTGTAAATCCATATTGATCGAGGAAACACTTGTTAAAATAAGATGGACTGCTAAAACCTACTTTGTATGCAATTTCGGAAGCTGTGCATTCACCTTCCTTTAACAGTTTTACCGCTTCTTCAAGTCTGATTTCCCGGATTAATTGATTTGCAGATTTTCTGGTTTGAGTTTTAACTTTTCGTAAAATTTGAGATCGGCTAAAACCCAATTCAGAAGCCAGTTCACTGACACCAAATGCATCATTTTCAATATTCTTTAAAACGATTAGTCTGATTTTATTTATGAAAGTTTCAATCATAAAAGTTTTTTAATCTTCAAAATTAATTGAAATAAGCGTTTTAAATTTACAACTTATTTGCTATAAATCAGATATTTGAGGGTAAAAATTAAAAATGGGGAATATCCCGGGTTAAACTTCAACCCTCAAATCCTAACATCCGTTTTTAGAATATCAATGTTTTTTTTGCAATATTGTTGCGTATTATACACAGGTTCTAAAATCAAATCTTAATGAGTAAAACGAAAATTAAAGTTTACCCCTACCGTTGGGTCATCCTCGCTATCTATTTTGCAATAAGTGTAATAATCCAAATCCAGTGGCTAACCTTTGCATCTGTTTCAAGTGCTGCGCAGGAATTCTACCACACTTCTGCACTTCGAATCGATTTTCTTTCAATGATTTATATGTTGGTTTTTATTGTAATGAGTATTCCGGCCTCTTATATTATTGACACTTGGGGATTAAGAAAAGGATTAGTTATTGGAGCTTTGCTTACAGGTACATTTGGAGTACTAAAAGCCTGGGGAGGAAATAGCCTGTTGTTGGTTACCATTGCACAAATTGGGCTGGCAGTTGCACAACCATTTATTTTAAATGCCGTTACCAAGGTTGGCGCAAAATGGTTTCCAATAGAAGAGCGAGCAACAGCTGTTGGAGTGGGCACTCTGGCTCAATATTCAGGAATTATTATTGCTTTGGCTCTAACTCCAATGCTAATTCCAATAATGCAAAATGGCAGTTACGATTTTGTTAGAATGCTTTGGATTTATGGAATTGCCTCTATTGCCGCAGCCATTTTAATAATTGCATTTATGCGCGAAGAACCACCAACTCCGCCAGCTTCCGAAGAGTTTATTCAAAGAACCGATCCAATTGCTGGAATCAAAGATATTTTCAATAATCGCGACATGAGATTTCTGTTAATTCTATTCTTTATCGGCTTAGGAATATTTAATGCAGTTAGTACCTGTATCGATCAGGTTTGCAGGAATTCAACTATGGATGAAACCGGAATGATCGGTGGCATAATGTTGTTGGGTGGAGTTTTAGGAGCTTTAATTCTATCTGCGCTTTCAGACAAAAAAAGAAAACGGAAACCATTTGTTACCATTTGCATGATTTTTATGTTGCCCGGATTAATTGGGCTAACTGTATTTACTGAATTTATTCCTATGCTAATCTCAGCATTTATTTTAGGATTCTTTATAATGGGTGCCGCCCCGGTAGGTTTTCAGTACGGAGCAGAAAAAAGTTATCCTGCCCCCGAATCTACATCTCAGGGAATCATTCTTTTAGCAGGACAGATTTCAGGAGTCATTTTTGTTTTTGGCTTGAATAAAATTGGAGTATTAATTGCGATGATTTCATTTATAATCCTGACTGCATTTAACGTCTTCATTAGTACGCAGTTAAAAGAATCGATGAGCAGGTTTCTATAAAAGCTACATTGGAACAATATTAAATTTTTAAGGCGTATACAATTACAAACACCTAAAAACCCACTTTTTTGTATTTTTACCACACAATCAAGATATTTACGATGAAAAATTTCAAAAACAAAATAATTTATTTCCTGTTAGGTGTGTTATTAATGTTTATCCTGGATGTAATTTTTCATTTCAACAATTCTGTTGAAGCAGAAATCGACCGCGAGGCAAATAAAGCACAACGCAAAATTGAAAATATATTCAAAAAATGAAGGTAATTGACATAATAAATAAGGCAAAAAGTACTGTTTTTTCGTTTGAACTTTTACCTCCATTAAAAGGAAACGATACGAGTAGGATGTACCGGACAATAGAAAGTCTTGTGGATTTCGACCCAAAATATATTAACATTACGACCCATCGCGACGAACTGGAATTTAAAGAATTAAATGATGGAAGTATTGTAAAACATACCGTTCGCAAACGTCCGGGAACAGTTGCAATTGCGGCCGCTATTCAACACAAATATGGTATTCCTGTAATTCCACATATACTTTGTGGTGGATTTTCAAAAAGTGAAACAGAGCATGTTCTAATCGATTTAAATTTTCTGGGGATCGAGAATGTTTTGGCATTGCGTGGCGATGGGGTTAAAAACCAACATGTTTTTAAACCAGATCCAAATGGACATTCCAGCGCCGATGAATTGGTAGCTCAAATAAAAGACCTTCAAAAAGGAAAATATTTAGAGGCTGACTTGAAAAACAGCACTCCATTAGATTTCTGCATTGGAGTGGCTGGTTATCCGGAAAAACACTTTGAGTCACCAAATAAAGAACTCGATCTTAGTTATTTGAAACAAAAGGTAGATGCCGGTGCAGATTACATTGTTACGCAGATGTTTTTTGACAATCAAGTATATTACGATTTTGTAGAAAAGTGCCGCGAAGCAGGAATTACAGTTCCAATTATTCCTGGGATAAAACCAATTAATTTGAAAAATCAGTTGACGGTTTTACCCAAAATATTTAGTATTGATTTACCAACTGAGTTAGCTACCGAACTGGCAAAATGCAAAAATAACGAGGAAGCCCGAAGAGTGGGAACGGAATGGGCTATTCTTCAATCGAAAGATTTGGTTGCTAATAATGCACCATCGCTACACATTTACACCTATGGAATTTCTGATAATGTTGGGGAAATTGTAAAGGCAGCTTTTTAAGGCAGATTTGAGATTTTAGTAGTGAGAGAATAAAGCACAGAAAATTTCAATTTTCTGTGCTTTATTCTTTAAACTTTGAACTTGAAACTCTGAACTTCTATTGCTCTCCTATTTCCCAATTTGAATCGTACAGATATTGGTTATATGGAAATCGTTGAGAATGAATATTTTTCACCCGCTCGTACAATTCCTTTTTGAAATCTTCGATATTTGATTTTTGCTTTGCCGAAATAAAAAGCGCCGGAGTATTACTTTTTGCCATCCATGAATTTTGCCACTCCTCCAATGAGAAATTATCTTTTGTCCGTGGACTTAAATCATCCTCATCTTTTTCCACAAAACTAAATGCATCTATTTTATTGAAAATGTAAATAGTTGGTTTATCACCTGCATTTATTTCCAGTAAAGTACTGTCAACTGTTTCAATCTGCTCCTCGAATCCCGAATGCGAAATATCTACAATGTGAAGTAAAACATCAGCCTCGCGTACTTCGTCCAATGTAGATTTAAAAGACTCTACCAAACCATGCGGAAGTTTACGAATAAAACCAACAGTGTCAGCCAAAAGAAAAGGAAGGTTACCAATTACCACTTTTCGAACCGTAGTATCAAGCGTTGCAAATAATTTATTCTCAGCAAATACTTCAGATTTAGCCATCATATTCATAATGGTTGATTTCCCAACATTAGTATAACCAACCAAAGCAACACGAACCATTT
>JABMPI010000365.1 GCA_013203755.1 Bacteroidota bacterium | reverse complement strand
TTAAAGGCTTTTGCACATAAGCGTGTTTGCCCATTGCAAGAGCAGTAGAACCCACAACAGCATGCGTGTGGTCAGCAGTAGCAACCACTACAGCGTCAAATTGGTCGCCCATCTCGTCGTACATTACGCGCCAATCTTTGTATTTTTTGGCTTTTGGGTAAGTTTCAAATGTCTTATTGGCATATTTCCAATCCACATCGCATAGACCAACGATATTTTCTGAAGCCATGTTTCTAAGGTTACTAGCACCCATTCCACCAATACCAATACCAACAATGTTTAATTTGTCACTTGGTGCTTTGTGTCCTAACCCAGCAACGGCTTGGCTTGGAATAATAGATATTCCAGCGGCAGCAGCAGCTGTTGTGCCAAGGAAAGCTCTCCTTGATACCGAAATTTTGTTCGATTTTTCTGTCATAATAATTTGTAGTTTTAATTGGATAGGTATCTATCTTTCAATAATATTTTCAAAAAAACGTCTAAATATAGTGATATTAAGGGGATCAGCAAAGATTCTATTTCTTTTAATTTAGAATAATTAGGTTGAACATTATTTCGAGGGGTTGTTTTTGTAAAAAATACAGTATGATATAATTCTGTTTCAATCAATTACTTGATTTTCATATAGCTTTTTTCTATATCGGTTAAAAAAAATCAATTTGACTGGAGTGTTGGGATACGTTATATTTGCATTGTAATTTTAACAGGATTTAAATAGTATTAACAAAATAAAATAAAAAAATCATGAAATCAGTAGGAGACAAATTTCCAAAATTTAATAAGCCGGCAGTTTTAGCAAATAACCAAATTGGCGACATTAGTTCTAACGACCATAAAGAAGGTGGAAAATGGATGGTAATGTTTTGGTATCCAAAAGATTTTACTTTTATCTGCCCAACAGAGATTGTAGAATTTAATAATAACCATAGCAAATTTACTGCGTTAAATGCAGAATTGTATGGTGCTTCAACCGATACTGAAGAGGTACATTTGGCATGGAGGAATAACGATCCAAAATTGGCAGGTCTTACTTTCCCGTTAATTTCGGATACTTCGAAATGTTTAAGCAAAAAATTGGGTATTTTACAACCTGGGGCAGTAGCTTACCGTGTAACTTTTATTGTTGATCCTGAAGGAATTATTCAATGGGTGAATGCAAATAACGATGGTACCGGAAGAAATGTTGCAGAAGTTTTGCGTGCATTGGAAGCTACTCAAAATCCGGGATTAACCGGATGTAACTGGGAGCCAGGACAAGCTACACTTTAATTGAACAAAATTAATACACAAATAAAAATACATACATCATGGCAATAAGAAAAGTAAAATCGGTTTGGAACGGCACCTTGAAAGAGGGAAAAGGAACCATGGGATTTACAGGATATGAAGGCCCGTTTACATTTGCAACCCGTTTTGAAAATGCAAAAGGAACCAACCCTGAAGAATTAGTAGGTGCAGCACAATCGGGTTGTTATTCTATGTTTTTGTCTGCTTTAATTAGTGGCGAAGGATTAAATCCGGAAAGCATTGAAACTGAAGCTGCCGTAACTTTAGGCGAAGTTGATGGCGGCCCTGCAATTACCAACATTACATTATCAACTGTTGTAAAATGCGAAGGACTTTCTCAGGAAAAATTTGCAGAACTTTCTGTTGCTGCTAAAGATAAATGTCCGATTTCGAGATTGTACGCAGGCGGAACTGCTACAATTGATTTAAATGCAAAATTGGTATAATAATATATCAATACCCAAATATTGAAAAAGGAGCTGCGAGGCTCCTTTTTTTATGTTTTCTTTTCTCTGTGTAACTCCGTGCTTGCTCTGTATTCTCTGTGGTAATATTCTAATATATTTTTAAAACCACAGAGAACACGGAGGTTTTCAGAGAGACGTTTTATTGTAATTGGAATTTTACAGTTATTTTAATGGTCTTTTCCATAAATTCGGGGATTTGTACAGGAGGAGCAAGTTTAAGAACCCTTACCATTTCATTTGCAAGAATTCTTCGGTCTGCCTCTCTAATATCTCGTTCTGGAATTTTGGATTTATAACCGATTACAACTATTTCATCAAGGTTTATATCAGCGGTGCCAGGTTTTCGGATATCGAAAATATTTCCATTTTTGTCGACTCTGAAAAAGAACGAAGTGGTTGATTGCAAATTAGCGTCCTGTGCTTCTTTTGGATATTTTATTTTATCTGCGATGAATTTTCGGAGTTGGAGGGGGGTTGTTATTCCTTTTATTGCTTCATTCTCTTTCATATGAAAGTTAAGCGTCCCATTTTTTACAGAAACTGACTCTATGGAATTTGGATCAAGTTCATTGGTTATACTACCTGTTTCTGTGTCTTTTATTAAAACCTTGGGATTTAACTCTTCTGAATTGTACTTTGTTCTGGTCTGAATAATAATCTTATCTTTTTCTGGATCAATTCCATCATAAATATTATTATCGGCTTGGTTTTTTCGTACTTCCACACTTGAAATATCTGATACAGGAATATCGTTAATCTCTCCTTTGAATTCTTTTCCATCCACAAAAAGCTGAGCTTTTCCGATAGCTTTTACGGCAGCGGCTGTTTTAGTGGTAATTAAAACAACTCCATTTTTCCCTTTTTCACCATAAATTGCAGTGGCTGATTTATCTTTTAAAACAGAAATGCTTTCGATATCTTTAGGATCAATATCTTCGGCATTTTCAACTTCGATCCCATCAACAATAATTAACTTTGGACCATCTAACGAAACTTTTTCAAAGTTGCCAAAATTAAATTCATCACTATTATTGTTTGCTAATATTTCAGGGAAAGCTGGCTTAATTTGTGAATCGTAACTAGTACTTTTACCTTCATCAAATTTTATTTTTGCAGCCGCCGCTTTTGTAGTAATAAGTACTACTCCGTTTTTGGCTTTTTTTCCGTAAAGAGATGTAGCCGATTTATCTTTTAGCACAGTCATGCTTTCAACGTTATTGACAGGAACATCATCCAAATTATCTATTTCAATCCCATCCACAATATACAATGGCTCATCTTTCCCGGTTTTGCTTGCAAGAAAAACGGTATTCGCTGCATTAATGTGCGATTCAACCACGGTTGGTCTTATTTGAGTTCCGTAACTAATAACTTTTACATCTCCCGTTTTTGTATTTTTATCGGCTTTTAGTTTTACGTTAATTTTTTTACTGCCACTTACTTTTACTTCCTGAGTTTTGTACCCAACATTAGAACAAACAAGTGTCTCAATTTCCATGTCGTCACCAATGAGATAATAACCCTGTCTGTTGGTGATTGTGCCAATTGGTTTGTCTTTAATCAGAACAGCCGTGCCTTTTACTGGCTCTCCTTTTTCGTTGGTTACTTTTCCTGGGATTTCGAATTTCTTTTCTTTATGTTTTGCTAAAGTTGGATCTCCATAAAGAACATCCTTTGCCCGAACATAATCTGTTTTTACATTTATTTCTCTTTTCCCTTTAACTTTAACTTTAACTTCATATTTTGTAGCACCCTGGACTACAAAAACCAAAGTTTCATTTTCATTGTTGAGCTGGAGTTCGTAATTTCCGTTTTGGTCCGTAATGGTACCAGTTGTTTTTCCTTTTACTATAATAGTAGCTCTTGAAATTGGGTCGTTGTTTTGGTCGGTAACTTTGCCGGTTATAATATATTTCTTATTTCCTTTTTTATCGAACCAAGCTTTACTTTTTGAATCAACCCTTTTTTTTGTAATTCTAAAGTTTACAGGAACCGTATGCCGCACATTCACATTTTCTCCCTCTACTTTACCCGGTTCCCATTCGGGCAATGAATTTACAACCCGCAATGCTTCTTCATCCAAAGAAGGATGAATTCCTCTGGAGATTTGGGAATCAATAATTTTCCCTTCCTTGTCAATTATAAAAGAAACGTATGCATCTCCCCATATTCCATTTTCGAGTGCATCTTCAGGATATACTATCTTATCCATTAAAAATTTCTTCATGGCAGACTCACCTCCTGGAAATTCGGGCATTTCCTCTACATTATAATAAACCCTTCCTATATTGTTATTGCTATTTTTATAACCCAAAACAATTCTTTCAACTACTTCTTGCTGATTCTGAACATCAAGTTGAATATTAAGCTGGAAATCAACATTTGCCTTTTTCTTATCGGTTAAATCAATTTCAAAATGTTTAGGTTGAAAACCTTCTTTAATTAAAATGAAATTGTCTTTTATTTCCTCAGACCGGAAAGAAAATTCTCCATCAATGTCTGAGGAAGCCAGTTTGTTTCCAATATTATTATAAATACCAACCCCTTCGATCGGCATTTCGTTTTCACGGGAAACAATTTTTCCTTGAACATTATTTTCTTCAAGCAACTCGTTAATATTAATCTCAGCATGCTGAACTATTTCCGTTTTAACTTCCCGGTTTGCCAGGCCCATTATTAGAACTGCCAGTAATGGAAGAACCACCAATTGTTTTAAAAAGACGAACTTGTTTTCTGTTTTCTTTTTCATCATAATAATGCGGTTTTTTAATTGAGACCCATTTAGAGCTGTTAAAAATGGTGCAATCCCCTGTTTGTCGGCCAAACCAACCATGGCAAGTTGGTAGGCTTGTACATTAAAGGTTTTTGCAATTTGATGATCGGTTTTGTATTCTAAATTGTTTTTTATGGCATCTTTTAAAAGCCAGGCAAAAGGATTAAACCACTGGAGCAGAAACAGAATTTCAGCAAAAAGAATATCAAACGTGTGTTTCTCTTTTACATGAATGTGTTCGTGGCTTACAATAATCTCGAGACTTGGATTTTTCAGGGTGTTTTCTGAAAGCACAATTTTATTAAAGAACGAAAACGGATGCACATCTTTTGGCGTAACATTTACTGCTGTTTTAAAAAGCTCTTTTATGCGGCTGTATCTAATTATACCGAGGGCTTTTACATGCCCCAGTAAAAGATGAAATAAAAACCCGGTTGTTCCTAAAATATATATTCCAATTAAGTAATGAAACCATTGAAATACAAATGGCGTTTCTGCCGTGGCTTCTGGTAAATAGCTTAGAAATGTTGAATTGTTGAACGTGGAAGTGGTGATTGGTTCTACAAATTGTATTTGGGTAAATGTAATTAGCGGAATAAAAAAACTAAGTGCCAGCGAAACCGGTAAGTAAATTCGGTTAAATACAAACTGTTTTTGGTTTTGAAAAAGAAGGAGATAGACGAGATAAAAAGCACCCGCAGCAAGAGCAGACTTTCCGATGTAAAAAAGATAGCTTTCCATTACTGTTGATCTTTAATTAGTTTTACCAATTCGTCTAATTCTTCGGGAGAAAGTCCTTTCTCTTTCACAAAAAATGCTACTGCACTTTGGTACGAATTGTCGAAATAGTCAGTTACCACCTGGCTCATAAACGAACGTCGGTATTCCTCTTTCGAAATTAATGCAAAATATTGGTAGGTGTTTCCGTATTGTTTAAATCCGATAACTCCCTTTTCTTGCAGTAAACGCACCAGCGACGAAATGGTGTTGTAATGAGGTTTTGGATCGGGGTATTTTTCAATAATATCTTTTACAAAAGCTTTTTCCAGTTTCCAGAGAATTTTCATCAGCTCCTCTTCTTTTCTTGTCAGTTTTTTCATTTTATAAAGCTTAAAAATTAATCAGTCTTTTTATCGTCATCCTGAACTTGATTCAGGATCTTTTCATGAGATGCTGAAATAAATTCAGCATGACGACTTTTTGTTTCATGGAACAAACATACAACTGATTTTTCAGTTTTGCAACTGTTTAATCAGTTTATAAACTGTAAAAACAGTTACTGTTGATTTAATACAAAAAATGCCGCCCTTTCGAGCAGCAAGTTTTTATTCCTAAGAATATTTGTAATGGTGTATTATCGGAATTATTTTATCCTTATTAGTTTTCAGACTTTGACTACGCTCAGTTTGAGAGTTGCAGTGGGCGAGTTTGACTATTTTACAGAAGGTTGTAGTTAAATTCTGCCAACTAATTTGTGTGTGAAAAAGTATTACATTTCTCCGCCCATATTCATGTTGCCGCCTCCCTGGCCGTTTTTATCCCTATTGTCTGCTTTAAAATTATTTATTTTATAACTAACAGTAAACATTACCACTCTCGGTTCTCTTGTCCAACGGAATGCAGATTTAAAATCCTTCCCCAAAGTTTCACGCTCGTATTTACCCGTTCCTAATGGATCTTGAATGCTGATTGTCGCCGTCATTTTTTTCTTCATAAAATCCTGACGGTACGAAACATTGGTGTAAAACATGGCTTTAGATTCCCCCTGTGCTGAAATTGAAGGTGCCCGGTAATTTGCCATTATTTGCATTCGCGAGTCTGGTGAAAATTTAAAAGTGGTATTCATTCGTCCACTCCAATTGGTGCTTTCGCGGTCAATAGATTCACCGTTTAAATCGCCTTTTAATCGATATTTAAATATGGTAATACTGGCATTCACCAATAACCATTTGGTAAAATTTATATTTCCCATTACTTCCAGCCCGGTTGAATAATCTTTATTGAAATTATCCGACGTTTGGTAGTAGATTCCATCTTCTCCCAGCGTTTCAATTCTGTTTATTTTATTGTCAGTTACTCTTCGGAAAGTTTCAAACGATAAATAAGAATCATCAAATCTTTTCATAAAACCAAGTTCATAAGAGTTGGTGTATTCTGGTTGGAGGTCAGGATTTCCGATGCGCATGGAATAACGGTTTCTATAACTTGGAACAGGATCGAGATCGCCTCCTCTTGGCCGGTTTATTCGTTTGCTATAACTTGCCATCAGTTGGTTATTTTCTTTTATTCCGTACGACAAATGTAAAGTTGGAAACCAATCAAATCTTGTTAAAGCATAAGTTGTAGCTACATCAGAATTTACTACTTCACGGTTTGTATATTCACCACGAATACCGCCCATGTATTCAACTTCGCCTAGTTTATTGCTGTACGTAGAATAGGCAGCGTGCACGCCTCTCTTGAAATCTGTTGAGCTTGTAAACTGGTCATTTATAATCCATGTATCTGTTGGCTGGTCGTAATCCTCAAAAGAATTTCCTTCATATTCATTCTCTATTCGGCTTTGAACACCGGCTTCAATTTTTCCCGTTTCGCTAATTGGGAGGGTATAATCTGCTTTAAATCTGAATTCACTTTCTTTTTCAAGTTCTGAAGTTAAAACTCGGTCGAGGTACGTTTCTGTGCTATTGTATTGTTCATCAGAATAAAATTCAGCTTCTTCTTCATTGTCTATTTCGTCATGGTCGGAATAATATGCCATAGCTTCAAATTTGTGGCCTTTCTTTGCAAAATTGTGCTGAAAATTAAAGTTACCGCTGTAAAAATCATTTTCCCTTACAGAGGTTTCTTCGGCAACCGAATAAATGTTTTCAAACTGAGGTACTGTGAAAGTGTGAGTATTTCCACCACCACCGCGATTATCTTTTGATATGCCAACCTGGCCTGAAATAGTT
>JABMPI010000364.1 GCA_013203755.1 Bacteroidota bacterium | reverse complement strand
GCCACATGTAGCATATTTGCAAATTAAAGTTAGTAACTAAGTATACACCTCAATAATTAAAATAAGAGAAATGAATGCAGAATTAATAATAGGTATCGCAGTTGGTTTTATTGGTGGCGGTGCTTTGGCCTACTTTATTTGGGAC
Organism: Bacteroidota bacterium; assembly: GCA_013203755.1. GTDB lineage: Bacteria > Bacteroidota > Bacteroidia > Bacteroidales > Prolixibacteraceae > Draconibacterium. Next base: position 15,086 of record JABMPI010000364.1, on the reverse strand, counting down.
AAAGCATTAAAGTCCAAGAGATTGCGAATTATTGCCGAGGGTGAAGCCGAGGCTGGGGTAATAAGGAAAGACAAGATTTTACAGGCGAAAGAGAAATTTTTGCAACTTAAGTCTGACCACGAAAAGTATATCAATGATAAGAATGCTAGTCTTGCAAACATTGAAAACAGAAGTAAACAACGAGAAAATAATTTAAATCTACGTCGCGATGAGCTAAATCGTAATTCGAAAGAATTTGAGACAACCAGAAATGAAGTTGAGGCTGTTCGTGCAAATTTAGATGTGCAATTGCAACGCGTTGAGCACAAAGCCGAAGAGTTGGATAAGGCACATAAGCAACATCTTGAAAAGCTGGAACAAATTTCAGGACTTTCGGCAGAAGATGCAAAAGCACAATTGATAGAATCGTTGCAGGAAGAGGCAAAAACGGATGCTATTGCGTACATCAACGAAATAATGGAAGAGGCCAAACAAACGGCAAATAAAGAGGCTAAAAAGGTGGTTGTTAAATCTATTCAAAGGGTAGCAACCGAAACGGCTATAGAAAATTCAGTTACTATTTTTCATATCGAAAGTGATGAAATTAAAGGAAGAATTATCGGTCGAGAGGGTCGTAATATTCGGGCACTTGAAGCAGCTACAGGAGTAGAAATTGTGGTTGACGACACCCCGGAAGCAATTGTACTTTCTGCATTCGATCCGGTTCGTCGTGAAATTGCACGTTTAGCACTTCATCAATTAGTTACCGACGGTAGAATTCACCCGGCTCGTATTGAAGAGGTTGTTGGAAAAGTGAAAAAACAAATTGAAGAGGAGATTATAGAAACCGGAAAACGAACTACCATCGATATGGGAATTCATGGTTTACATCCGGAATTGATTCGTTTAATTGGTAAAATGAAATACCGTTCTTCTTACGGACAAAATTTATTACAGCACTCGCGAGAAGTTGCTAATTTATGTGCAACTATGGCGTCGGAGTTGGGAATGAATCCTAAAACAGCAAAACGTGCAGGATTATTGCATGATATTGGTAAAGTGCCAGATGATGAGCCGGAATTGCCACACGCTATTTTGGGTATGAAGCTGGCTGAAAAATACAAAGAGAAGCCGGATATTTGTAATGCTATTGGAGCCCACCACGACGAAGTGGAGATGAAAACATTAATGGCGCCAATTGTACAGGTTTGCGATGCTATTTCCGGAGCAAGACCAGGTGCACGACGCGAAATTGTTGAATCGTACATTAAACGTTTGAAAGACCTCGAAGATTTGGCTCTTTCTTATCCGGGAGTAATGAAAACTTACGCAATTCAAGCAGGTCGCGAATTACGGGTAATTGTTGGTGCTGACAAACTAAGTGATCAGGAAACAGAACAATTGTCGTACGATATCTCAAAACGTATTCAGGATGAAATGACTTATCCGGGACAAATTAAAATTACTGTAATAAGGGAAACCCGTGCAGTAAGTTATGCGAAGTAGAAAGTAAAAAACTATAATAAGAGAGCCTTTCGTTTAATTACGGAAGGCTTTTTTTGTTTAGAATTTTAATGGAATTTATACTGAGTAGTAAATTTTTTCAGAGTTATATACGGAAAAGTAGAAGTAGCTTTTGTATTTGCTCTTCTTTTTCAATCATTCCAAGAGATTGGTACGAATCCTCCAGGGATTCCAACAGTCTTTGAATAAAAAGAATATCCGATTTTGGTTCGGTAAAATGATGTAACGGTTTGTAATCGTTTTTCTTTAAGTGGTATTCAATCTCTTTAATACTTGTAATCGCCCCTTTGTGTGATGGATTTATATAAAATAAAATATCGGAGTCGAGTGAACTTCCATGCACTTTTCGGGCTAATTCGGGCTCTACTATTGCAACAAGTGGATTTTTAGGAAAATCAATAAAAAATGCCGGTAACTCTAGCTGACGCGCTAATATTATATAGAGAATACTCAACGATATTGGATTTCCTTTTTTTGAATCCAGTATTTGACTTAGGAAACAGTTTTGCGATGAATTTTTGTTGCTGTGATTCACAGAAAATCCGTTAATGTTAAAAAGGAAATGGTTTAAAATTGTTGTTTTTTCAAGCAATGTCAACGAATTATTTAATTCAAGCCAAATCTTTTTCCTAATGTTTTCAATCTTTAATTGAATACTTAGAAGGTTTAAATCAGGGTATTGAAACTGGTCGACAATCCAAAAGCCGGTAAATAAATCTCTTTGTTTTGAATTGGTATTTATCCACAACTTTAACTTATTGTGTGTCTCTTTAAATTGCAAACTTTGAATTAAATTCTCAATTCGCTCTTGACAATTTACATCGAAACTGGTTTCCCATTTCTCTTCCAATACAGGAATTATTTCGTTACTTTCTTTCAAAAGTTCTTTTTCCACTAGTTTAAAAACTGTATTGTCGGGGTCTTCGAGTAAATTTATAAGGGCGTTGAGTTTGCTTTTTTCCATACAATATTACTTTGTTAAACGATTGAGTACTTCTTTTATTAATCGCAGCATTTCACTTCTGTAATTTTCGTTGGCGGTAAGCGTTACCCGGTTTGCAATTATTAAACAAACGGTCAGCGCTTCGTGTCCTAACATTTTCGAAAGTCCATAAATTGCAGAGCTTTCCATTTCAAAATTAGTTATTTTCAGCTTGTTGTATTCAAATGCCTCAATTTGTTGGTTTAATTGGGGTACTGCTAATGGTAACCGAAGTACCCTGCCTTGTGGACCATAAAAACCCGGCGCCGAAATGGTTACTCCTTTTGTGAAAATACCATCGTTAAACTTTGAAATTAGCTTCTCCGATGCATCTACAACATACGGTGTAGGTAGCGAATTATCCCAGTTTGTAAATAATTTAAATGCTTTTTCGAATGACAAATCACTAACGTTTTCGCGATTGGCATAAAAATTCAACATCCCATCGAACCCAATTGATTTTTGCGAAACCACAAAAGAATTAACCGGCAAGTAGGTTTGCAATCCGCCGGAAGTACCTATTCTAACAATATTTAATTGGGTATGTTCTTTTTTTATTTCTCTTTTTTCAAGGTCAATATTTGCCAGTGCATCTAATTCGTTTAATACAATATCGATGTTGTCAGTACCAATTCCTGTAGAAATTATTGTTAGCTTTTTGTCATTGTACCAGCCAGTTACCGTTTTAAATTCGCGATTTTGAATGCTAAAATCAATTGTTCTAAAAAAAGATGAAATGGAATCCACGCGTGCGGGGTCACCCACCAGAATTATTTGTGTCGAAATGTGTTCCGGTTTCAAATGTAAATGAAAAATAGAACCATCGTTATTTAGTATAAGTTCCGAATGTTTAATCATCTGTTTTTAATTCTACGCGCTCCAAAACTATTCAAAATAAGACGAATAGACAATTTTGGGGTTGAAAACATATAAACAGTTAAGCACTATAAAATTTTTGTCATTTACATAATTTGTTAAAAACTATTGATTTCGATTAACTGGTTACAATCGGTTTTATTCAATAAAAAATAAAAATTAAGGAGTTATTACTTCGCTTTATTTCAATTCATGTTCAATTCATTAGAATTTAATGCGTTTAATTTTTATTTTTGAGAGTCATTAAAACTAAAAGTAGACCTATGTCTTTTAAAATATTCTCTTTACAACTTCTTGGTAAAATAAAATCAGTTGAATCCGTTGAAAATCAACGTGAAAAGATTCGGAAGGATTATGAAGAGTTCCTGAAAGTGGAAAGTTCTGATGAGTTACAGCAATATTTAGAATTTGAAAGGTCTGTGAATTCTGAAGAGTTTAAAAAGGAAAAGGTTAAAATTGAAGCATTACAATTTAAAGGTAGTACCGAATTTAAACAAATGAAAGAACTGGAGCAATTAAAAAAGGCTTCAAAAATTAAGAAGTATTTTAAAATAGCGGGTTCTGCTGATTTAGAAAAGTTTGAGAAACTAACGGATTCTGTTAAATTAAATGAATACGACACACTTCATGAATACATTAAAGAAGGCCAGTTTGATAAGGATAAAAAGGAGATAAAATCTCAAGTTTTTAAGGGGTCGGTTGAGGAAAAGCACTGGTTAGATTTTCGGAAATTGGATAAATCGGCGGGAATAAAAGCATATAAAGAGTTAAATAATTCGAGTGTCTTGAAAAAACATGTGACGTTTGGAGAGTCAGAAAAACTCAAAGGTTTTGTGGCGTTAAGAAATGCGCCTGATAAAGATAAAGAAAAGCGCAAAGAGTTGAAAAAACTTCGGCGGGATTCGGAAATTAAAGCGTATTTCAAATACGAAAAATCAAAAAAATTAAAGTTGTACCACGAAACTGTAGATAGTCACGGCCTAAAAAAATACCACGAACTAAAGGTGTACGTTGAAAATGATGATTATAAAATACGAGAGGTTTTTTTGAAGGACAAAATGAAATTCGAAAAAAGTGAAGCGTATAAAAAACAACAGAATTACAAGAAGCTAGCTGTTGATAACGAGGTTAAGTTCTTCTTAAAGTTTGAAAAATCGGGATTGAATAAGAATTATTTGGACGTAAAAGATTCGTTTGATTTGAAACGTTATTTTGAATTGGACGAATTGGTAAATTCAAAAGAATTCTTAGCTAAGAAGGCCTATCTAGAAGATAAAAAGAAATGGGGAAAAACTGAAGAGTTTGCAAAGCAGCAAGATTTTCTGAGAATGAAAGAGTTGCCACATTTAGTAAATTATTTTAAATACAAAGGAACTTCGGTTTTCGACTTTTTTGCAAAGTGGGAAGTGGCATTCGAAGATGATTTTTCTGCATCGAAATTAGATACCGAAAAGTGGTCGAATGTTGGTTTTATTGCAGAAAAAATGTTGGGTGACAATTATTCGATGCCCGGAGATCTGCATGTTTTTAATAATGGAAAAAATGTTAATACAGCCAATAAATTAACACTTTTTGTAAAAAAAGAAAAAGCAGCTGGAAAAGTGTGGAAAATGCCAGCAGGTTTTATTCCTGTAGAATTTGATTACACTTCTGATTTGGTTTCAACTGGAAAAAATTTCTGGCAGGAAGATGGAGTTTTTGAAGCTAAAATTAAATTTAATCCAGTAAAACAAGTTGTTAGTTCGTTTTATTTAGCTGGGGAAAACAGTACGCCTAGAATTAATTTACTTGAAATGGGAACGAAAAATAATCTTGGAGTTTCTTCTTTAAATGGTTCCGGGAAAATTCAAAATAACGGGTTGGATATTTCAAACCTAAAAAGAGGTAAATCGTATATTTTCACCGTAGAAAAAGCAGGGAGTTCAATTACCTGGAAAATAAACGATACTGAGGTACTAAGCATTCAGGATTCCACAATGAATGTTCCACTACATGTAAATGCGTCGAGTATAGTTGTAAACGAAATCTCTGGTTCCAATTTGCCTGTTAATTTTGAAATTGACTGGGTAAAATGTTATAGCAAAAAATAAATCGAACTCAGGTTATTAAATGAAAATAAATTAATCAGCAGAATTTGTTGCTGATTGGAATTGTAGCTATTTGTTTTGAGTATATATCCTCTCAGTGGCCTTAATTACAATCCTCGCTTATTAAATAAAATGTAGCCAAAGTTAAGAGTCAGATATAATTTGGTATTTTCCTTTTCATAATAGTTCACCGAAAAACTTACTGGTCCAACCCCTGTTTGATAAACCATTGCAGCCATTCCTTGCAAATAGTAATTTTCAAAGGCTTTATCATTCTGAAATGCAGAGTTATCCGTTTTAAGTATCTCTTCCTTAATGGGTATAAATGCAAAACCCTCGATACGTAAGTGTAACGACGGGGTAAAATGAATTAGTGTTTTTAGTCCTCCTGCCAAATAATTATTCGAATGGAAATTACCAATAAATAGCGATTTGCTGTGTGGCGTTGGATAAAAACCGGGAGCAGCTAACAGTGTAGAACGGTAGTTTTGAAAAAGTAATTTGTTACTAAAAACTGCTTCTGCCGTTGTTCCTAAAGTAAATTTTTTGCCTATTTGGAAATATTTTGTAGAATGAACTTTTAATAGAAAGTAGTTGTGCTGAATGTTGGTGCTTGTTGTATTTGGGATGGTGGTGCCCGGAAAATTTAATTCTTCACCAAAAATATACTTGCCCGAAATAAAGCGATGTGAACCCTCGGTTGCAAATTGTTTGTAGTTGAGTGAATTATTTTCGATCCCAACCTGAGAAATAAAAGCATTAAATTTTGTTTTATCCGGCTCATCCTCTTTGTTAAATATTTCAGTCTGGTAGTATTCGTCGGAAGAATTGGAGTAAGTTGTATTCACGAAAAACTTTCTATGTAATCCCAACGGAAATCCAGCTTCAATTTGGTGGTTGTTTTCGTATTGAATAATGAAAGGCGGGCGTACATCTTCAAAAAAAAGTTCGGAACTTGATGAGAAAAAATCCCAGCGATTAAAAGTAGAATAGGCTGACAAATAAAAGGGCAACTTGGTTGGGTAATCAATTCGTCCGCCCATTTTAAAAGAGCTGTAAAATCGTCCGAAATAGATATTAGATGTTAATGTATATGCACGGCTTTTATATGTACGGTAGTTGAAACTGGCAAAACCCTGATTAATAGGTTTTGTTGAAATGTTTCCTCCAATGTTTACTTCTACTTTTTTTTCAGGCTCTACTTTTAGGTGCAAATCGAAATAGCCGGTCTCTTTGTTGTATCGGGAAATTGGGCGGATGGATTTTATGTGCTCGTCGGCAATAAGTTTGAAATACTCCTTTTTGAATGTGGAGAGTGTGATAATATTAAAGCGGTGTTTTATCGATTGTATAATATATTTCCGTTGCATAGGATCAGTAACACCCTCTACTTGTATATTTTGGAAGAATAATCCCGGTTTTTTTGCATTAAATTTTCCTCTTTTATTTAAAAGTATTTCGGGTATAACTCTTCTCGTAGTTCTCTTTTTAATGCTGTCCAACGATTTTTGCGCAGTTATCATACCCGCTTCTAAAACAGATTCAATTTTATTAAAATCAAGTAATCCAACATTTTCAAATTTTGTTTCAATTAAAATACCGTCTTCCTGTGCAATCTCGAAATTTGTGGGGCGCATTACCAAATTCGATATTTGTTGCATTACATCATCAGAATCGGCGTCTTCTAAATCATTTGCAACTTTATGTCCAATAATTAAATCAGGTTTGTAAGTTTCCTTCATTATATCGTGAGGAAAATTATTAATAAGTCCGCCATCAAAAAGTAATCTTCCATCAATTTCAATTGGTTTAAAATAAAATGGAATTGTTATCGATGCCCGAAGCGCTTCCCCAACATCTCCTTTTCTCAATACGGCAGGTTTTCCGCTGTTGATATCGGCTGCCACACAAAAGAAAGGAACCATCAAACTATCGAAATTATAATTGCAAGCTGCATTGGTAGAGGCTACTAGCTCCATAAAAGCAAAATCCATTTGCTCTTCGGGAATAAAATTGGTAGGAGGGAGCAGTTTTATTTTATCCTCTTTTTTGGCTACTCTCAATTCTAACCACGATGGATCTGCCTCCGGCTGTTTAAAGTAGTAACGGTACTCTTTTTGAATTTTTCCGGTTGACCAAAAATAGAAATCGTCTGATTTAAACAGTTCTTCCATTTCATAGGTGGTATACCCTGCAGCATATAATCCACCCACAATTGCTCCAATAGATGTTCCTGCAATGTAATCGATGGGAATATTGTTCTCCTCTAATACGCGAATAACTCCAATGTGTGCCAGACCCTTTGCTCCACCTCCACTTAGTACTAATCCAACCGATTGCGCACCAATTTGCTGGATAGCAGAAATTAATATAAGTATGATTATCAGATGTTTTTTAACCATTTGTTGTTTTCATGCTTTCTGAACGTCATCAAAATTACGAAATAGAAAGGTTTCTATTGTCTGTTTTTATTTAAAAAAGGAAATTATGTTGAATAACAAATAAATATTGAATTTTATGACAATAATTTGAATTGTTATTCAATCGCCTAAATAGCTTTCAAAATTCATCCTCAACTCGTATTTAATGCATTTTAAGAGTTCGAGATTTAATCCTTCCGCAAAAATCCGGATTATATCTTTCGATTTGGAATCAATAATAAGACCTCCAGGTACTGCATCGAAAAACTTACAGTTACCGTTGTTCTTTACTTTTAAGATTAGTTTATCAAAATTATCCCGATCTATTCTTTTCTGAACAAAAATGTACCCTTTGTTTTCATCTTCATTGTCTAAATAAATGTCTTCGTCCAGTTCCTGTAATTCGAAACATTTATTAATCACAGTTTTTGCTTTGGTTACAAAATTTACTTTTGTTCCAAGTTCCACTCCCTGCTGAACAAAACATTTTTGCAATAAATGCAAGTGTTCATAGTCAGGAAATTTTTTAATTCTAATGGCAGGATATTGTCTGTTCTGGTGTTCTATTGTAGCACTGGCAATATTTAGTTTATCCGAGTATCCTTCAATAGCGATGGAGAATCGTAAAACTTCTTCTAACGAAAAGAACCGTTTGGTGAATAGGAACACTGAATTTGGTTTTGCCTTTTTAGGTACTTGTCCATAGTAATGCGAATAAGGCAAATTGGCTTCTGCTATCCACGATTGCTCTAAAATATTAAATTGAATTGGGATTAATGACTCTGTTTTTGTTATTGAGCCACAAACTTTGAGTAGTTTTTCTGTTTTCATGATATTAGATTTTGGCATTTAAAATCACTGATGTTATCACAAATAAACAATCAAGAATTGGTTTTGTAAATTTACTGCATATTTTTCTCAATTGCACAATTCTTTTGAAGAAACCGTATTTTGGTAGATTAAAAAATAATTCTTTTGGAATTTAAGTAACGTAGACAAAGAATCTAGATACAAGACACAAGAGGAAATATTATTTTAGATCGGACAATAGTTTCATTCCCATTTTATGAATAATTGGCGCTGTTTCCGGACCAGCAGAGTTTTCTTCACCATAAAAATCCGATTCAGAATTCCAAAGCCATGGCTCTTCATTGTCCCATTCACTTTTAGGAATTATATATCCAATTTCATCGTTCGCCAGGCCAAAAACAAATTTAAAATCACCCGACATTTGACTTCTTAAAGGAGGTATTTCAATCGGATCAATTTCAAAATCCTGACCTTCAGGAGCCACAATTCCACCATTAATAATTTCCGGATAAATCTCTCCCGGAATGGTTAAAAACGATGCCGGCCCAATTTTAAAAGCCGCCATTTCTGTGCGAACCGACCAGTTGGCAACCATGCCACGATCCAAAACTCCTACAACTCCAGCAATTCTAAACATAGTATTATCAAAAGGAAGAGTAAACGTTTTTGCCAATAATTTTATGGCTCCTTTTGAAATTGAATCTTTTGAATTCAGAATAGCATTTGCAGCAATATTAGCCAGCGTTTCTCCTTGAGCTTCAGCTTTTTCAAACCCGGCATCAAAGATTTCTTTTCCAGTAACCGGGTGCTTAACCGCAATTGACGGATGGGTAGTCATTAATCCGCCAACTGCTCCGTTTAAATAAACACATGTTCCGCCGATTCTGTCTTCAACACCTTTTCTGAAATAGTGAGGAAAATCAGACGTTAACAAGAGATTTTTGCTCCATACTGTTTCGGGGTGATCTGCCCAAGAAACTAAAGTACCTTTTGTGTTGCCATCAGCCGTTTTTGCCTGAATTATATACATTCCCGGATCGTATACCACTGGTTTTCTGGTGTCTTTTACCAATATCTGAGCATTTTTTTCATCTTTAGAAAAGTGCAAAGTAACTGGTTCCATATTTTTAACTGCCGTTTCAACAGAAAGTACAGCCTGGTTAATAACCAACTCTAAATAAGCTGGGTTTACGCCACTTTTGAAATGACTGTTACCCCAGATTCCCATTAAATCAGGAGCTTCATGAACATGGGTGGAAGCAATCATACAGTAATCGATATTCAACCCGGCTGGTAATTTTTCCCGAATGTCAACTACCTGGTCATGAAAGAATCCAATGGCGTCAAGCGAAACCATTGCAATCCGGGTTGTACCATCGTCTATAATCATTGTTCTGGCCCAAAGCGAGTCGTGTACTCCATTGGCGGCACGGCTGCTGTGAAACCCTGCAATCCAATATGCATCAAACTGGCCATTGTTATTGTTGTCGTTAAAAGTATCCCCCTTTTTGGGTTCGTATTCAAAATTATTATCCACATCGTTCCATGTATCTACAACCTCTGGTGTAATTGACATTGCAGCAAACCCAGCTTGAATTTGCCCTTCGGTTGAATTGGTAATTTTTAAATCAAGATTATAACCTGAATGGCGGTCGCGGATTTGATATTTAAAGGTTATAAATCCAACTACTATCAAAACGAGGAGAAATACGAACAGTCCTTTTAATATTTTTTTCATTGTTGAATAATTTGCTAATCATCAGTATAAATATATCAAATAATGAGAATTAAAAAATAGAAAATAATTATTTGGGATGAAAAATGAATTATTGGGTTTAACGAATAAGTTTTTGTTCACTATGCTTTAGTAGGGATCTTTAATACTTTGCTAAGGATAGAATTCCGATTTTATTAACTGCAGACCTTGATAAGGGTTTAATTCTTTTCTGAATTAAATCAAAATCGACTGTAATTACAGCGATTGAATCGTTTGGTAAGCAATTTATTAGCAATTCAATAATTCGTATCAAGCCGCCAGGATTTAAAGCCAGTGTGCTATTACAATTTGCATGAATTTGCTTTTAAATATAAAAATAGAAAATCATTGGTAAAGTAAGCGGAACATTCTATTTTTGGAAAAAGTTTTAACTTAAACCTAAAATCTGATGTACAAGCTAATTTTTGTTTTATTCTTTGTGTTTACCGGAAGTGTACTGTTTGCACAAGAAATTCCTTTTCAATTGGAAGAATTAACCGCTCCCGATTTTATAAAGGCAGTTGAAAAAAGTTCAAAAACCTGTATAATTCCTATTGGTGTAATGGAAAAACATGGGGCTCAATTACCCTTGGGAACCGATGTTTACTTATCGCGTGAGTATGCACTGCGTGCGGCAGGACAGGAATATGCAGTTGTTTTTCCGATGTATTATTTTAGCCAGATAAATGAAGCACGGCATCAGCCGGGAACAATTGCTTACAGTCCCGAATTGATTTGGAAAATTTTACAGGAAACGTTGGATGAATTAAATCGCAATGGTTTTGAAAAGATAATTTTGGTGAATGGACACGGTGGAAACAATGCCTTTTTAAATTTCTTTGGAATGGCTCAATTATCGGAACCACGCGATTATTCTTTGTATTGGTTTCGTCCGAAAGCAAATGCAGAAGTGGAGAAAAAAGCGGTGGAATTAAGTCAGGTTGATAAATTTGATGCACATGCCGGAAACAGTGAAACATCAGAAATGACGGCAGCACAACCGGATTTAACACACCCAGAGAGAGCAAGTCAGCAGTCGGGAGTAGATTTAGAGCGGATGAATCATTTAGATTATATCTACAGCGGAATTTGGTGGTATGCCAGTTTTCCAAATCATTATGGTGGCGACGGTTCTAAAGCCAATCCCGAAGCAGGGGAGTTGCTGATAAACGAAACGGTTAAGCAGTTGGTTGAAATGATTCAATTGGTAAAAGCGGATACTACTGTTCCTGAATTGCAAAAGCAATTTTTTAACGAAGCTGAAAATCCGTTGAAAACAAAACAGTAGGGAAGAGGTAGTGATCGTTGGTCAGTTAACTGAATAAAGAATTATCACAACTTTAAAGATGTGGTAATTTTTTTGTTCTGTTATTCCTGCAATGATGGAAATCCATGACATCTTTACCGAAGATTTCTTATTTCAAGGGAATGAGATTTAACATGAATCCCATCATTACTAAATTCAGACAAAAAAACCTTTTCTTTGTAGCCAAATTCAGCGAATGGCTGAAATAAAATTTTAATGATGGCAAAGAAGCGTGTAAATGTGATTACGATGGGGTGTTCGAAAAACCTGATGGATTCTGAGGTTTTATTGAATCAATTGGAGAGGGGAAAGTTTGAAGTTCTTCATGATTCAAATGAAACTGGTTTTGATGCCGTTTTTATAAACACATGTGGATTTATTGGTGATGCCAAACAAGAGTCGGTAGATATGATTCTGGATTATGCAGCAGCCAAAAAACGCGGAGATATTGGCAACCTTTTTGTAATGGGCTGCCTGTCGGAGCGCTACCAAAAAGATTTAGAAACTGAAATTCCTGAAGTAGATAAATACTTTGGTAAGTTCGATATGAAAGCCATGGTTGATGAGCTGAAAGTGACTTACCATCCCGAATACATTTACGAACGTAAAATTACCACACCTTCACATTTTGCTTATTTAAAAATTTCGGAAGGCTGTAACCGTTCGTGTTCATTTTGTGCTATACCAAAAATGACTGGCACACACAAATCAAAAACAATAGAAAATTTAATAAAAGAGACCAGATATCTGGCAAAAAAGGGAGTTAAGGAACTGCTGATTATTGCTCAGGATTTGTCGTACTACGGAATAGATATTTATGGTAAAACTCAGCTGGCAGAATTGATAACTCAAATTTCGGAAGTGGATGGAATTGAGTGGATTCGATTACACTATTTATATCCAACCAAATTTCCGATGGATATTTTGCCTGTTATGCGTAAAAATCCTAAGGTTTGTAAATATCTGGATATGCCGCTACAACACATTGCCAATCCGGTGTTAAAAAATATGATGCGCCATGTAACACGGGAAGAGACTGAGGCGTTGATTCAAAAAATAAAGGAAGAAGTGCCTGGGGTTGTTTTACGAACTACTATGTTGGTTGGATTTCCGGGTGAAACTGAAGCAGATGTTGAAGAGTTAAAACAATTTATGCAGGAGCAGAAGTTTGAACGGCTGGGTGTTTTCCCATATTCGCAAGAAGAGGGAACTTATGCAGGAGATAAATTTGCAGACGATTTGTCGGATGAGGTAAAACAAGCTCGCGCTGATGAAATTATGGAAATTCAGCAACAAATTTCATCCGATTTAAATCAGCAAAAAATAGGAAAAACGTATAAAGTAATTGTTGATAAACAAGAAGGCGATTTTTATATTGGTCGCACCGAATTTGATTCTCCCGAAGTTGATGGAGAAGTGTTAGTTACTTCAGAAAAAGAATTAAAAAAAGGTGATTTTGTAACTGTTAAAATTACTGGTTCTGAGGATTATGATTTGTATGGAGAAGTTGTTAGTTCTGAGTAGTAGCAAGTAGTAAGTAAAAGAAAGAACTGCTCCTTTATTTCAAGTTTGAAAAGGGAACAGTTCTTTTTTGTTATAACCAGAAACCAAATGCTTACCCGTAGATACGAATAACCTGACCTCGCACTTTTCCTTCAACACTTTTAATGTAGCCGCTTACCATTTTATCCATTGAAACCGGAATGTGCCCGGGGAAATAATCTCCAAATTTATCTTTTGAATCTTCAACCAATCCTGGCGAAACTGCATTTACACGAATATCGTTTTTAATTTCCAGAGAAACTGCTTTTACAAAACCGTGAATGGCTCCGTTTACCATCGCTGCATTGGTTGTATTTGCAACGGGATCGTCTCCTAAAATACCCGTTGTAAGTGTAATTGAGCCGCCATTTGATAAATAATCTCTGCCAATTCGAACCAGATTTACCTGTCCCATTAACTTACTTTTTATCCCAATGTAAAAATCGTCTTCGCTCATGGTATCAAAAGGGGCCCATTTTGCCGCTCCTGCTGTAGACACAATTGCATCCAATTTTCCGGTTTTTTCAAACAGGTTTTTTATTGAATTGCTATCTGTAATATCAACTCTTAAGTCGCCGCCTGTTCTTCCGGCTACTAATACTTCATGTTTTTCTTTTAGGCGTTCAGTTACTTTTTTACCCAAGGTACCATTGCCACCAACTATTAATATTTTCATCCTATTCAATTAAAATTATAAACTTCGAAATTACTAAATGCATATCAATAAAATTAATACGCATTTGCTATAACACGAAATTCATAAAATTGCTCAAATAAAAGTTAATTATTGGGGTGTTAATTAAAGAAGGTGTAATTTTTTACCTTGTCAGGAAGCTCAATTCTCGGCTTTTCCATTTTGCTAGCCATTTTATTTAAAAAAATTAAAGCTTCGCCGTAGGAATTTAAACTCCTGTTAATTTTTATAATATTAATCTTAGGATTAGGTTTATCAAGAGTTTCTGCAAATATTTGTGTTTTATTATTTGTGCTATTGTAAGGAATTATTTTTTCATACAGATAGTCGTAAGAAAATTCCTTATGTTCAGCAAAAACAAATTCAACTCCGGTTTCGCCAAATTTAACTTCGTAAAATCTTGAATAAACTATGTATACTTTGCCATCGGGCATACCATAAAAATGTGCAGGGAAAGCTGTTGGCAAATAGGTCATGTCTGTTTTGTGAATTAATTTAGCTGCTCGCTCCATAACTTGGTTTATATCAGTTAAACTTCCATTCTAATTTTCATGAATAGAAAAAACACGACTTTCGTGATTTCTATACATGATTCATAAGTATTCTTTTTTTTAGCGTCGTCTATATGTATATTCCGAAAATGATAAAAAGGTAATCCTACTTCCGTAAAAATATATTTGTCTACTTAGTTGAAATTGAGTGAAATACTGGGATTTTAGTTTTTGATATTATGCTCTGTTTTAAAGTGAGAGTTCTTTTTAAAGGACAAATTTAGTGGTGATATGTTAAATACAATATTTAATTGATTTAGGATTACCGATAAGGATTTAAAAGACATAGCGAGCAACGATGCCAATAAAAGTCAGATTTATTGAGGGTGGAATTTTTACTAATTTTATATGTAACGTTGTTTAGAAGTATTGTTTAGCAACATTTCTGCAATAATAGTAGTATTCTTATCATGGGAACACAAAATAAGTTATTGAACAAATGGAATTTTTTTAATTGAAAACTAACTATTCATACCTAATTATTCCTCTATTAAAAGATCCTTTAATGGACAATATAAAAGATCTTCCTGAATTCAAGAAAATACTAATTAATATGGAG
>JABMPI010000363.1 GCA_013203755.1 Bacteroidota bacterium | reverse complement strand
CTTTGTTGTGAATAAAAATAACTACGCCTAATTTCCCGAAAAGCTATCTGAATTGAGAATATATACAAATAATTTCAGACTCAGAATCCGGATAATCACAAACTATTTCACTTCAAATTCATTTTTGAGTTCAAGCCAATCACCATTTTTAGAATAACCTGAAATAGTTGTTTCATAAATTCCTGAAACATCAGAAGTGTAAAATGTAAGCTCTTTTGATTGTTTTGGGTCAACATTCGGTTCCCAAAAAAGCAAATACCTTAAATCTGGCTGATACGAAAAATCATTTTCAATGTATTCGGTGTTTTTAAACTGCATTGAATTTCTATTTGCCAAAGGATAAATTACCCGAACCATATTATCTTGCAACCGCACAGCAAAAAAATCTTCTTTTTTTGTGCGAATGTCAACAATACCATTAAAAGTAAAATCTTTGTAATAATAGTTTTCCCATAAAACATCGATTCTGTCAACTTCTTCAGCTGGAATTTTTGCCAAATTATCGAAATCGGTATAATAAACTCCATCAACAAAAATGCCTGGATTTTCCCCCAATTTTATTTTAGATTTTCTCCCTATTACAGAAATTTCATAGTTCTTTTTTACCCGATAAAAATGTACACTAGGAATTAATTCATGGAAATACTCAACAATGGAATCCAACAAAATATAATCGTCGATTTTATATGATTGCCTTGGCTCTGAATAGAAAATGGATGATTCCACTTCTTCAACCAATTCAATTTTTTGAATTTCAGGTCTATCAAATTTTTGCGAAAGTTGCCAATAGAAATACTTTTCTTTCAAAAACCCGATTGCTGAAGAATCGATTTTAATGGATGTGTTAAATGAAGATTTCAACCCATTTACAAAGGGATCTTCCAATTTTAATTTCATCTTATTCGATGGCAGAGTAAACACCAGGTCTTTGCCTCCAAATTCAGGCTCAAGCAAAAAGTGAAATTCACCAAGCTCATTTGTTCTTGCACTAAACAAATCGGTTCCACTCCCGGGAAATGAGAGCAATACTTCCTCATTAACAGCTTCCGCGTTGTTTATATCAGATAAAAAGCCTGACACCCGAATTCCTTTATAATCGGGTAAAGTTGTAATTTCAATTTTGTTTTTTGTCGAAGTTAGAATAGTCTCCATTAAACTAAAAAGCTGTGGTTCTTTCCTTTTTACTGCAATGGAGAAATTACCATCCAACAATTCGTTATTTTCATTTACCAATTTAATATTTACTTGCTCACGTTTTTTATAAATTAGATTTCCCAAAAAAGCTTTTATATTTACTGCAATTGGTTTTTCTGAATCAGTATTTCTGTCTTGAACATCTCCCTTTTCAGTGTAAGGTTTTGTTGGATTTACGATAGCAATTTGAGTCTGGCTGAAATATTCTTCCCCAAAATTTTTCATCCAATTTGTATAGGCCAAAATTGTATAAACTCCGGTACTCAAGGAGTCTGGTAATTCAATATAACTGTTGCCAGTTCTGTTTAGCAGGTTTATTTTTTTTCTTACTACCGATGCATTTTTTTCATTAATCAACTCAACAAAAACGAGTTTACTTAATTCCCTATGGTCATCAAAAGAATTTATACAAAATACCGACAACCAAACTACATCACCTGGGAACAGTAATTCCTGACTAACATTTACTCTTAATATTTCCTTTGGCAAATTGTTATCTCCCACCTGTGCCGACAGTTGAAATACAGTTGCAAATACAAAAAGCAATATGTTTTTAATTTTCAACATAAATTTTAATTACTCCCAAAATGGCGGTTTAACATTTGTTCCATGTATTTTACAATCGACACACCACTCTATTGGATTATAAATATTACGATTTGACTCCAGTGTTTTCCCAAAAAATATGTGAAACTCGTCGGGTTTAAAATCAGTATAAAGACAGGCCTCGTAACCAGTATTTGATCTAACGGTATGCTGAGATCGATCTATAAAAATTCTTTTTTGTTTTACATCGGAAACCATAAAATAACCCAAGGCCTTTTTATTGTTATCGCAACAAATAATGTTTCCATAAATCGAACTTGGCGTTTTATCAAACATACTTCCCAGGTCTTCATTGTATTCTTTTAAAGTGCTCCAGAAAGTATATAATTCCTTATTCATTGAATATTGTTTAACCAAAATACTATACTTAATGTCCAGTCTATTTCCCTCTGGAGCGATACTTTTTAAGGGAAAATTAATAATTTCGTTTACTTCCAGGTGCTCCGTAGATTCAACTTTTATCGAATTGGAATTGACTGACATCCAACAATTACGCATTTCATTGTTGGGCTTTACTACATTGTTAGTTATATTACCCCTTCCATCAACAACTTCAATTTCATTCGGGATATTTATTTCCCAGGTCTCTTCAAATTCCCATTTCACAAAACTCGTTTCATTGGTCTCTCCTTTTGTATCGATTAAAATATCTAACAACTTTTCATCTTTGGGTGGAACTTTATTAAAATTTGTGTACAGCGATTCTTTAAAATGCAACTTTTCAATTTCGGGTCCATTCACCATTTCAACAGGCGAAGATTCATACTGAACACCATCTTGAGTTAATACAGATAATGTATAGTTTACACCCAATTCGGCTTTTAGATTTAACGATGTGGTTTGGTACCAGCCATCACTTCTCTCTTGCAATGTATAACTGTTTCCATGGTCGTCGTATATTTCCACCAAAGCTCCATAAACAGGCAAAGTAGAAATAGTAGTATCTAACGAAATAGTTGAGCTTAAATGAACACGAAATGGACCAACCTCATTTGTAATTAATCCTTCAACAACCAACATATTTGTATAACCATCAATTTCAATATCGGGCGTAAAAGGTTCTTCGCACGAGAAAAGAAATATTCCAAAAATGAATGCCAACAGTTTATTTCTATGTTTTAATACTCTCATTAGAATTTAAAATTATAGGTGATTGTTGGAATAACTGTTCCGAAAATAGATAATTTATATCCTTCGTAATGACTGCCTTCACTCCGAAAATATACTGAATACGCATTTTTTCGGCCCGTTAAATTGTAAACTGAAAACGAGATCGAACCATCGATTAATTTGTCTTTTCTTAGATTTCTATCAATCGTTAACGATGCATCCATTCTAAAATAGTCTGGTATTCGAAACTGGTTATAATCTGAATACTGTAAAATAACCTGATCGCCCAATTTGTATTTTGCAACCGGATAAGTAATTGGTCGGCCCGTTGAATAATTCAGCATAAACGAAAGTACAATTCCGCGTATAGGTTCAAAATTTGCTAACACATTCAAATTGTGTGGTTTATCGTAGTTGGCCGGAAAATATTCTCCATCGTTTATCAATTCCTCCTCAAACTCAGATTCAGTTTTAATTAAGGTTCTGGAATAAGTGTATCCCATTCTTCCATAAAAACGACCTCCATTTTTCTGCAAAGAAAATTCTGCTCCGTACGACTTCCCATTTCCATCCAAAATCTCTGTTTCAATGTGGTCGTTTAAAACCAGATCTGCACCAGCTTTGTACTCTTTAATGTTGTACATTCTTTTATAAAATCCTTCTACCGACATTTCAACAGTGTTTCTGTAATTGGTTCGAACAAAGCCCGCAGAAATAGCCTGCCCACGTTGTGGCTTCAGGTATTCATCACTCAATTTCCAAGTGTCAGTTGGCGAAATAGCTGTCGTATTAGTGAGCATGTGCAAAAATTGAGAAGTGATATTATAACTCAACTTTAATGAAGTGTAACGACTTAAGGAATAATTTGATGAAAATCGGAATTCAGGATAGATGTAATGTTTTTGAATTGAATTCAGATCCGTTTCAACAGTTTCAATCAAATTATTTTCTGTTCTTGGCGCACCATTCAAATAAATATTTTTATCGCCATCAGCCAAAGAAAAATATCCTGCCAATCTAATCCCTCCATCAATTTTCAACCTTTTGAAAGGATTAAATTCGCCACCCGCAAAAATACCATATTCCAATCCCCTTTCTATATTAGTATGAAAAGGTGTAAGCTCTGATTGAGTTGGCACATTTCTTTCGCCCGGATTTATAAAATAAAGTTGTGTTTCTCCCCCAATATTCAACTTTAGATTCTCTTTTAGGCTAAACTCTACATTGTTTTTATATGAAATGTTTTTAAGTGTATGAATCATTTCAAACGATCGTAAAGAATCAGTATCTCCCGAAATATTATATCCGAAAGAACTGTAAGAAAGGGAGTTTATCATTTGCCATTTGCCATTGTTTTTTGTTTCCAATTTCACCGAAGCAAGTACGTTATTGTAATTGTATGTGGTATCGCTTCTTAATTTAAAACCATCCTTACTTCCATACCCATTAAATGTTAACTGGGTTCTTTCATTTAATTTAAAACTGAATTTTACCTGAGCATCGTAAAAATCTACGGAACTGTTATAAAGCTGGTCAACTGTAACTTGCCGTAAAATCCAATCAGAATAAGTACTTCGAAAACTCAGTAGAAACGAAGATTTGTCTTTTTTAATTGGGCCTTCTAACATAAGCTTTGCGGAGAGTGGGCTAATTCCTCCAACTCCTTTAATTTTTTGGAAGTCTCCGCCTTTTGTGTCAATCTGATAAACGGAAGAAATGCGTCCACCATATTTTACAGGAAAACTTCCTTTGTACAATTTTGCTCCTTCAACCAAATCTGAATTAATGGCCGAGAAATTTCCAAAAAAATGAGATGGATAATAGATGGGAGTTTGGTCAATTAATATTAAATTCTGGTCGGTTTTTCCACCACGGACATTAAACCCGGAAGCTCCTTCGCCAACGGTTAAAACCCCAGGAAGAATTAGTGCACTTTTAAAAATATCGGATTCTCCCAACAGTTTAGGAAGATTTTTAACCGATTTCATATCAATTCGCTCCATTCCAATCTGAACACGATTTAGATTCCCCTGATTATCACCCATAATTTCAACATCGGAAAGCAGATTGACTTTGGTTTCTAATTCTACATTTAAATTGCCGTTTGAATACAGATTTAATTGTCGCTTTGTAGATTCCATCCCCACACTACTATACACCAAAGTATGGTTACCAAGAGGTAATCTCAAATTATAAACTCCATCTTTATCAGTCGCAGTTCCTTTTTGATTTTCAAGCGTATAAACATTGCAGCCAGGTAGCGGATAATTTGTATTAAAAACACTCACTTTGCCTGTTATTTCTGCATAACCCGATTTTTCTAATCCGGGCACTCCAATATTTAATAGCTCGTATTGTTTCGCAAGCAAGCCTTCGCGAGAAACCTGTTCTTTGGTTTTTGCAATTTGCTCTTCAATTTTTTCTTGCTGAATCAAAAACAGATTACCAATTGCTTTCCCCGAATATAGAAATACCTGATTATTTTTAATGTAATAATGAATACCCTTACCCTCAAGGATTGACGCTACACAGTCCGATATTGCAGTATTATTAAAGTTTCCGGTTACAGATATATCTGCCACATCGTTTTCTTTAAAAAAGAAATTTACCGGATAAGATTTTTCAATTTGATCTACAAACTGAAGAAAAGAAACATCATTAAAATTAGAAGTAATCAAAACTTCTATTTCCTGCCCTTTCGCAGCAGATGTTAAAAGTAAAATGGGGAATATTAAAAGTAGAATTTTTTTCATTTAAAATCTGACTTGCAATTAATTTGCTTGGCTTAAGTTCTCAAAATGCATCAAAAGTGTAACAATATCTTCAGGGTGCTTTTTGTTTATTTTTAAGTTCTCTTTTCTAATGTACTTATTTAACTCTTTACTACTTCCTAGAATATCCAAAAGTCCGCCTTTCTTTCTAAATAAATGAACGCCGGCGGCATCAACAATATAAAGTTTGTTATTAGAGTACAACGTTCCCATGTAGCCTGCTCCTATATTCTTTTTAATCCATTTTTTATGCTTGATGTAAAATGTAACTGTTCCTGAGTAAACTTTCTCGAAAAATTCTTTCCCATCGCCCAAAACTAACTCTTTATGGATAAAAGATTTTGTTGTTGATTCAGACTCGTCTATATATGTAAATTCTTCAATTAATCGTTTATTAAGTTTCACCAAACCTTTTTTATTATCAAAAAGAATTAATTCATCTTCAACAATATTGTAGTTAATTTCTAAATCCGGGTATCTTTCACCGTTAAAAATAACATCTCCGGTTTTCCAGTTGTTACTTCCACAAAAGGGGTGCCCTCTATACAACAATGAATTCGTCCAGGGCGTACCATTTACAATGGAGCGGCTCGTAGAATATAATTCGTGCTTAAGAAAATTATCAAAATCAGTTTGAGAAAAGCTTACAAAATATGTAAGATGTAGTGCAAAAAATAACACAACAACATTCCAGACTTTCAACATAGGTTTAACTAATTTATGGCTCTTCAAAATAAATTTATACTCCCTTATAGTGTTTCAAAAGTAAAAAGTTTAATTAAGTGTGCGATGTTTTATAAAAAATTATTTAAAGTGTTTTGTCCTTTTCATAATAACCTGAGTTCGATATAAAATATTAACACAGTTTTAGCCAGTTTTTGGCAGAAATTTGTACAAGTTCCCGAAGGACTATCAGGATAATTCGAGAGAATTTGTAGGAATTTATGCAAAAAGAGGCGAAATCCGTAGGAAAAGT
>JABMPI010000362.1 GCA_013203755.1 Bacteroidota bacterium | reverse complement strand
TGCTACCTGCTTTTCCATTAGACTAGCGCCATGCATTTTCATCTTAAATTGTTCATAATGATTAGAAGCCCAAAATATCGCCCAGGGTTGAATAAGTCTAATGCGTTTCAATGGCCTAGAGCCCACGACGTGATAAAGACCCAACCCTGGCAGTGGCAAAAACTAAATAGTAATTCTATCCACACCACAAAGACAAATAATATGGAATCAGTTCACACCACATTTGCGATATCCTGGATATTTATTGACCATAATCTAACGTGGAGAGTCTTAAAATGAAACATCCTCAATTTGCTGTGGGTATTGATATTTCCGCTGATGACTTTACTGTAAGTATTTCTGAATCACCGGGAACTGCTCTTTATGACACCAGAACATTTAATAATAACCTGGAGGGGTTTAAGGAACTAAAATCGTGGTTCATGAACCTCAAAATCAAACCCAAAAATATGATCATCTGTATGGAAGCAACAGGTGTCTACGGAGAACACTTGTGCTATTTTCTGCATGAGAACAAGTACACCATTGCCGTTGATCCACCATTGAAGGTGAAACGGGCATTTAAAATAGATGGACACAAGACTGATGCTGTCGATAGTCTGCAAATTGCTGAGTATGCCCTGAGGTTTTTTGATAAGCTCTGTATCTGGGAACCCAGAGAGGACATTGTGGAAAAAATGAAGGCTCTGATTACAACACGGGAGCTTTTAGTGAAACAGAAAACGGCTGCTTCAAATAGCGTAGTAGCCCTGAATCGTAAAGCCGTCAGACCTGCATTTGCCATTAAAGTGCTCAAGAGTAATGTCAATACACTTGCACGGAAAATTAAGGCGTTAGAAAAAGAAATGGAAAATCTCATTGACCAGAAACCTGACATGAGACAATCTGTAAATATCCTAAAATCGGTACCCGGTGTAAAATTACTTCTTGCTGCCAATATGCTTGTTATCACCAATGGCTTCCATTCTGTGAAACATCATAAGCAAATGGCTTCATTTTTAAAGATTGCACCCCTTCAGCATCAGAGTGGCTCCTCTATCTTCAAAAAACCGAAAACTCCGAAATACGGACCTGCTGTAATGAGAAAACTCCTTCATCTTGCCGCCAGGTCTTTGGTTACCCATAATCCGGATTTTCAAAATTATTACCTTAGAAAACAAGCTGAAGGTAAAGAAAAGAAATTGATCATTAATAATGTCGAAAATAAACTGGTGAAAATTATGTGTGCCCTAATTAGAGATCATAAACCCTTTATCAAACATTATATTCCTATTCATCCCCACTATCTAAAAATAGCTTGATAAGGTCATAGTAATCACGTCCGTAGCAGCGAGTGTTAGCTGTAGTTACATTTTTATAATTCTTCTGCGACCTTTTTTGCTTGTTTCAAATTATCGATTAATGTAAGAATTGCTGTTTCTGGCATAAATGCCCAATCTGCTGTGGTTGTAAGTTTAATGGCATAATTTAATTTACCTTTATTCTCAAATACTCCTAATACCATATTGTCTTTAGTTCTAAAATGAATCTCAATACTATTTGAATACGCAAATTCGGGTTTTGCGATTGGTGTTGTAGCTAATGCCATTCCTTCTTTTTCAATTAATTCTAATGATGCTAACAATCCATCAATTTCGTCTAAATCAATATTAGCAGTCTTTGAATTGTATTTTTCTTTTATCTCCAAAATTAAACCAACTGTCACATCCTCTTCTTCTGAGATAGAAAGCAAATTTCTTAATATTAGGATATTGCATTTAATATCACTACCGGACAATGTGCTGACGTCTGCAAGTTCATGACTCTCCTTAATTAAAAGTGATCCTGAACTTTTCATAATTCGACTCATTGCACTCCCTTGAACAGAAACTGCGTCTTCGAGAGATTGGCTCAATAAAAAGGAAAAAAGTATCTGGATAGTTATTATTATTTGTGAATATTTCATTTCTTTGTCCTTTCTTGAATTACAGCTAACGCCTAAATCAGCGGCGCGGTTTTTTGCGTCCGCTGAATTTTTTTGTTATGTGTTTTTTATTCATCATTCTTCGCTAATATTTTATCTTCCAAATCGCTTTTAAAATCATATTGTATCAATTTTCCGTTTCTCAAATGGTCAAAGAAAACATCATAAGAGTTCGGGCTTAAAAAGTGAAAATGATATTTTTCGTTTATTTTAAGCTTTTCCATTTCCTTATTTATGTCCTTAAAATGTTGTACTCCGTATTTCAATTTCGCCTTGTTTTCACCACTTACATCTCCATCAGATTTTATCTCAACAATTACATAGTGTTTTGTTTTGCCATTATCTAATTTTATGAAAAAGTCAGGATTGAAAGACTGAATTTTTGAATGTTTACCGCCAATAGATGTAATAGAATACTCAATTGAGTAAAAATTCATATCTCTTGATTTCAACCAGCTCTCAATTTTCTTGGCATTTGCAGTTTCACAAAGTTCTTTGATAAATGTTCGTTCAGGTGTTGCTTTTGAAAAAGTTAAATTCAAAGGGGTTTTGAATAAAAATTTGTTTATCTCTTTTGATGAACTTCTTGGCAAACTTTCATCTTCCATTACAATATTTAGCAATTCTAAATTTTTCTCGTCTATTTCTATCTTATAGTCAGAAGAATAAAATACTGTTGAATTATGTCTCAAATTACCAAGAGCCATACTTTCTTTGTTCATTTTTTTTGTTGAAATAACATACGGCTTTTGGGCTTCTTTTTGATAAAGAACAGTTTTCCCAGCTTTCCGTAAAAGTGTATTGAAACTGCTTAATATTTTATTACGGTTTTTCTCAACTAATCTATCTCCTTTAATTCCTACTTTATCCATAGAATTACGGATGATTTTAGTTATTTCTTCCTTTGGTGGAAGTTTCTCTTTTGAATAATTTCCAGTTGGCAATTTTAGAATTTTACCTTCCCAATTCCTTATTTTTAATTCATTATGAATTTTATTTACAACTTCATTTATTGTGTATGTATTATAATGTATAAGTGTTTTTTTTGAATTGATTGCTCCTGAAAAATCAGTGTATTCACTTTCTTTTTCGCTTTCTACTACTTGTGATTGAAGCTCAATAAATCCTTTTGTATAGTCAAATTCTTTATGGTCTTTGGTCGCTTCTTTTGAAATTGCTTTTTTGTTGTAGTTAATATGGTGAACTTCAAAATGGTGTTTATCTCTATCACCTTTTATTAATGGTGTCGAAATAAGCCTTTTTTCAATTTCCAATATTTCATCAACAAGCCCTTGTATATTTTTGCTCCAACTATCGTGGTTAAAAATTCTTACTTTAGGTTGTGGACTTTGATATTCAGGAGGAATTCTTAAGCCACGACCTAGCACCTGGGCAATTAAAAGTTTAGAATTAAATGCTCTGTCTTCCCAAGGAACAATCTGAAAAACATTTTTCACATCCCAACCTTCTGTAAGCATTGATACAGAAATAATCCATTCTATGGGATTGTCAGAATTATCAACTTCTTTTAATTTCTGTATATTGACTTTATGGTCATTGTGAGATGTAACAATCAGTGTTTTTTCTTCGACTTGCTTTTCTGAAAGAGTTTCTCGTTTCATTAAGAATTCAGAAATGTTTGTAAGCAGTCTTTTAGCATTTTTAATGTCTTTGGTTATAAGAATTGTCAAAGGTTTGATTTTTCTATAGTTCTGCTTGTTTTGGTCGTGATTGTCATATATTTTTTGAAACTTAATGTCTTTATCAACATCATCATCTTTGCTGATATAATCAACCATTTTAATCATTTTATCATCAACAGCTTGCCTTAACGAATAACGGCAAATTACATCATTAAAATATTCATCATCAATGTATGCTGTTCCTGTGAAGCCAGCAATATATTTAAAGTTGAAGTCATGATTTAATAAAAACTCTTTCCATTTCTTTAAACTTGTATTTTCCTTACTACGCCCTTCAATTTTGTTGTAAATATGGTGGGCTTCATCATTTAACACTAAAGTTTTTTCGCCATTCCCTTTAAAACTATCTTTGATTGATGAACCTGTTGTTTCATAAGCTGCGTGAATATTTTCAATACAAATATCACCCTCTTTAATTGTTACATCTGCTGATTTAATAGATGGGTTTTTCCTTTTTGCATTTTCAGGAATTGCCTTTACTAATTTACTGTCAGAGCTTAAACCAATGAACTTTTCAGTTAGACCATCTTCAATTGTCAATGAAGGGCACAATACCAAAACTCTATCCACTAATCCAAGCCCAAGCAGAATTTGAGCAATACCATAAATCACATAACTTTTCCCTGTCCCTGTTGCAAGGTCGATTGATACAGAAAGTTTATTTGGGAGTTGTAAGTGATGTAGATAATCGTCTAAATTTGAGTAACGGTTTTTTAATTCTACATTTGTACTGTTATTCCAGTTCTCTTCTACTAAATCGGTTGTATTTTTATATAAGCCTGATGCCAAAAAAATTACAGTATCAACTATCGCTTCTTTTTGATATTGTCTTCCGTTTACTAAAATATCTAAATATCTATCCCAATCTTGTAATGGAAGTTTAATAGGGTCATAGTTCTTATCAACTTTTAAAACAAGGTCTGATGTTTTATATCTTTTTATTTCTTCCATATTAATTTATCTCAAACTTTTCTTTAAATTCATTTCCGTAAATATCCACATAGATAATCATCAAATCTTTCCCACACTCTTTTTTTGGAATTACCGGCAAATTAATCACATTGGTTTTCTTCAATTCTTCTCCAATATTCTCGTCATCTGCTTTACCTCTCTTTTTTGGCAGTAAATCTTCAGCAAAAGAATATTCATCCATATCAAAAGCGTTACCGTCAAAATCCTTGTCAATAAGCACCATTGCTAAACTTTCAAGGTTTTCTAACTCTTTCCCTTTGTCATCTTCGCTAAAATCAGAAAGGAATTTTTTGATGCTGATTTTTACATCTTTCCCTGATGTAGTTACTTCTGTTTCAACTTCTGGCTGTTTCATAAAATGGAAACCAATTGCATCTTCCAAATCGTTTACATTCTTCTTGCTTTGTGGTTGGCGAAATTTTTTAAACTGGACTTTATGTAATTCTTTAATAATGTGGTAAGGAACTTTTAGAAAATAATAACGAACATTATCAATCTCATAATAATCACTTATAAAATCTACATAACTTGCTGGTGCAACAATATAAATTCTATAACCAACTTTTTTGCCAATGTTTGAATGCAAATTATGTAAATAATCTTCATCAACAGATGCGTCTTTAAATTCCCAATATGGCCAAATCAAGGCATAGTATCCGTCCTTGCGTTCTCCATTTATTTTTATTCCGCTAATTGTTTTCTTGATTGGTTCAATTTCAAACAGGTTGAGTACGAAGCTTGAATACTCAGAGCTTTCCAGATTAAAGACTTTTTCAAGGTCATATTGCCCAGTATTTACCGTTACAAAGCTCTTGGCTTGTTTGCCATATTTCTTTTTTGGGTTTTCAAGTGATTTACTTTTTCCAATATTTAAAATTCGTTTTTGTACAGTGTAAAATGATAACTTTCCAATATCACAAGAAATCCACTTTCTGTTCAATTTTTCTGCTACAGATGCAACAACACCAGAGCCAGCGAAAAAGTCCATTACAATATCATTCTCTTTTGAAGCAGATAATAAAACTCTTTCTATTAATTCTTCTGGATTTTCAGTTGGATAAGAAGCGTTAAATACATATCCCTTTAAGTCAGTCCATTGGTTATCAACTGGAACATAAGTTGATTGCAAATATTCAGGTAAGCCACGCACTTTCTTACCTTTTGTATCTGTGTATTGTGCTTTTTCATTTATCCTAATACGTCCATCTTTGATAAGAGTATTCAACGTAGTTTGCTTAAATGTCCAATGTCTCCCTTTGGGTGGCCACATTACTTTCCCAAAAATTTCTCTTTCTTGTGGATTTCTTATCCCTGGTGAACTCATTCCACGCCAAACTGGTTCTGCTTTTTCGCCAGTAAAAGTATTAAGCCTTTCACGTAATACTTCATAAAAGCCGTGATTTTGTGATTTAGAATAAAAAAAGATGCTATCAGTTGCGTGGTTAAATTGTTTTAAATTCTTTAATTGTCTTTTAAACCGATTTATTACTATTTCGTTTTGAAAATTATCTTTACCAAATATTTCATCTAAAACAACTTTAACATAATGAGCAAAGTGATAATCTATTCTGATAAAAATACTCCCATCATTTGACAGTATCTCTCTTGCAAGCAGTAATCTTCTTCGTAAAAACTCTACAAATTCAGCACCTTTAGTTTTGGCAGTATATCCTTTTTGCCCTTTATTTCCATCATACTCGTCACCTGTTCCAAAAGGCGGGTCAATATATATGAGCTTAACTTTCCCTTTTACTTTGTTCTTTATTAAAGAGTCTTTGTTTTCATAGATTGTTTTCAGAAATTGAAGATTATCTCCAAAAGTAATTATATTCTTCCAACCATCTTTCCACGCTTTTCTTTTACCGTTAAATATTTTTTCTACCTGTAATGGAACTGGGAAAACGCCATCTTCATTAGCGAGAACATCTTCCTTTCGCATTTTGCCACCATAAACC
>JABMPI010000361.1 GCA_013203755.1 Bacteroidota bacterium | reverse complement strand
GCCGAATTGTCAATCATGCTGTCGTACGATCCCCCCTGCATCGAGCGCATCCACGAAGCCAGAAGCACACTAAATACAATGGACGAAATTGCGATGATTGTCCGCCGCCGGTTTCTCCAGAGGTTTCTCCATGCGAGTTTTAGATTTGTATTCATATTTTAGTTGTCTTTGTTATTAAGTTGTTCTTGTTGTCATTTCGACGACACGGGAGGAGAAATCTCAACCTTGTTCTGACAGATTTCTCTCCGTCAGTTGACGGATCGAAATGACAAATTATATATTTCTTAACTTTCTACTTACTACTATGTACTAACTACTTTTTATCTTATCCTTTTCATATTCTGTTGCGAGAAAAATGACTCCTTAATTTTTGTATTGAATTTTATATCGTTAAAAATCATTATTGTTTTGTGTCCCTCTTCGTCGGCTGGAATCATTTCCATTCGGGTTGGCATTACACGGTCGTCCATTTTTTTTATGTCGGAGAGAATTTCAGTGTTTACCAAATAACCGTCTTCATCGTAAAATTCTGCTTTTAACCAATGTAATTCTTCTTTCGAAACCCACATTAGAACTTTCCCCCAAACTACTGGTGCATCGTCGAATGGAATTAGTTCTGCTTTGTAGCAAACTAAATTTTCAATGGTTTCTTCACCAACCAATTTGTGGGTGTAATCTTTTACAAGCGACGATTCCCGAACCAAATCATCGTTTGTAAAATCGGAGCCCATCCACGACTGCATCATCATCGATGGTGGAATTTTTATCATTCGCTCGATATTAGGAACCCAGTTCCACATCTCTTTTTCGCGTTTCAAAAAAACCTGACCTTTTTCTTTGGCTGGTGCTGTTATATAAATTAAAGAGTAGCCGTTTCCCAGTGTCCAGTTTTTCATTGAAACCGTTCTGCTCCACGACGGACGTTCAATTATCATTGTCATTTCTCCCTGACTTGAATTGCCACGGAATTTTTCATCAGCTTGTTTGATGATTTCTTTTATGTCTTGGGCATTAATAACCGTTGCAACAATCATTAAAATAAATGTGAAAATTTTGGTTTTCATTTTTATGCTTTTTTATTTGTTTTTAGTTTTTTGAGTCTATACAAACTTCTAATATCAGATCAACTTTTTTGCTACCCATTTATTATTTTGAAACAAGCATTAATTATTTTGTCTTCCATTATTTCCATTGGAAAAATATCGGGTGCAACTACGCAATAAAGGAACGCTCCTTCGAGCATAGCACTAATTGCCATTAAATCGCCTTCGGGGTCTTTGCTACCTTGCGATTCAATAAATTTGAATAACATTTGAAACATTGGTGCTCCTCTTTCCTCGTAGTCTTTTGCAAACGAATCGGCAACTTGTGGTTGAAGCAGGAGGGAGTAAAATAATTTCCAGTGTTGAAGGTTATCGCGTAAGAGATTGAAATTTTGTTTTATAAAATGAATGAATTCTTCTTTGGTTAAAATCCCATCTTCCTTTAAATCAAAGTTTTGAAAAATACTATCGAACCCGTGTGTAATTAGTGCGTCGAGTAACTCCTTTTTACTGTCAAAATAGTTGTAAATGAGTCCTTTAGAAATGCCTGCTTTTTTTGCAATCTGGCTAATTGATGTGGCGTGATATCCATTTTCGGCAAACAATTCAAGAGAGGTTTCCATGATGAGTACCATCTTTTCCAATCTTATTTTTCCGAATTGTTCTGTTGTGCGTGGTGCCATAATTATTTTTTTGATTGAACGGTCGGTCAAATATAGAATCTATTATTTTGAAATGCAAGGATTTTAGAAAAAAAATGACCGATTGGTCAATAAGAATTAAATCAGTGAGACTTTGATTTAGTGAAACAAAATTAATTAGCCGAACTGATCCTGAGCGGAGTCGAAGGATTTCATGGGTTATATTTCCCGCAGCTCCGCTGAGATAGAAAAATGTTTTCAGTTAATACTTCGTCAGCTCTGCTGCGAGGTAGATTATTCCTCGCTTCTGTTAACCGACTCGCTCGAAACAAACCGCAATATCAATCAGGTTGATTCATTAACTTCCAACAAAAATCCACTGCCATGTATATTTTTGATTTCGATGTTGGTATCGTCAGCTAGAAATTTACGAAGTTTGGTGATAAATACATCCATACTGCGCGCTGTAAAATAACCATCTTCACCCCATATTTTGCGTAGAGCAGTTTCGCGGGCAAGCAGTTCATTTTTATTCTGGCAGAGTAATTTTAGCAAATCCGATTCTTTAGGCGACAGTTTTTGTTTTACTCCTTCTCTGGTTATGTGTCGCAATTTCGAATCGAAAACGTAAGTTCCAATTGTAAAAATAACCTCTTCATTATCGGGCTGTGTAGCTTGCCGTTTTATAATTGCCTGGATTTTACACAGCAAAACTTCAGTGTCGAAAGGTTTGGTAATATAATCGTCGGCACCAACGTTGTAGCCCTTTAAAATGTCTTCTTTTAGTGTTTTTGCAGTAAGGAAAACAAGCGGGATTTCTTTGTCTATTTTTCGGATATCAGAGGCAATAGTAAATCCATCGACATTGGGCAACATAACATCGAGTATGCAAATTTGAAAAATGCCATTTCTGAATTTTTCAAATGCAAATTTCCCATCATCTACCCAGCTAACTTCGTAATCGTTTAATTCTAAATACGACTTTAAAACCGCCCCAAAACTAAGGTCGTCTTCAACTAAAAAAATATGTTGTTTGTTGTTCATTTCTCTTTTCTTACAAAAGGTAAAAATACCTCAAATTTACTTCCTTTTTCTGGTTCACTTTGTACAGAAATTGTTCCGTTGTTAGCTTCTAAAATCGCTTTTACATAACTCAATCCCAAGCCAAATCCTTTTACGTTATGAATGTTGCCACTGGTTTGTCGGTAAAAGCGCTCAAATATTTTGGCTTGCACAGCTTTTGTCATTCCAATTCCTTTGTCTTCAACCAAAACTAAAACCCCGTTGGTTTGATTTATGGTGGAAACTTTAATGTTCGGCGATTCCGAAGAGTATTTTATGGCATTGTCGAGCAGATTATAAATTACATTTGTACAATGCATTCTGTCGGTAGTTATCATGGAATTTACTGCTTTTAAGTTGGCATCAATTTTACCACTTCGTTTTTCAACCTGCAAAATAATTCCCTGAATGGCATCGTTTATTAGTTCGTGTACATTTATCGCTTCCCAATCAAATTCAAAATCCTTTCTGTCCAATCTGGCAATGGTTAAAATGTCCTCAACCTGCCGGTTCATTCGGGCATTTTCCTTTTTTATCATTCCTGCAAAGTACCGAATTCGTTCGGGGTCGCCCACTACTTTATCGTTGGTAATGGAATCCGATGCCACAGAAATAGTTGCGATTGGCGTTTTGAATTCATGAGTCATGTTATTGATAAAATCCGATTTCATCTCCGATATTCTCTTTTGTCGAAGTATATAATAAATGCTTAGCGAAAAAGTAACCAGAATAAAAAGCGAAAACAGAAACGAGGCAATCAAAAGCCAATTTAGTGCGCGATATACAAAGCTGTCTTGATTTGGAAAGAAGAGTGCCAGTTTTATGTTTTTTTGAATGATATCGTTTGGGTAAAGCGGTATTTTAAATTCGCTGTTTACCAGTTTTGCTGAATCGCTAATTTCCTTTGGGAAATCCCAAATGTTATTGCGGGCAATCCCAAATTCAAAATCAATGGGAATATTTTTATTATTTAATTCTTCTTTTAATACTTTATGAAGCAAAACTTCGTCTATCTCTTTTACATCCCATTCGTAAATTTCGGTAACAACTTCGTTTGCCAGATTTTTCAATTTAGATCCTTTTA
This sequence comes from Bacteroidota bacterium, assembly GCA_013203755.1. Classification (GTDB taxonomy): domain Bacteria; phylum Bacteroidota; class Bacteroidia; order Bacteroidales; family Prolixibacteraceae; genus Draconibacterium. Next base: position 4,864 of record JABMPI010000361.1, on the reverse strand, counting down.
ATTTTGCCCGTTTTGAAAAGTTAGGTTGAGCAAATGAAAAGGCATCTAAATTTGTTAGTAGAGAATCTATTCTTACCATACTAATGCTGTACAACGAGTCGGCATCAGAAATTATCGTATCGTTTCGTACCACAATAATTCCGTTAACTCTATCGCTGATATTTCCGATTATTCTTGGATTGGTTTCTACCGTTGCATCGGCTTTAATTCTATAACTAATGGAATTTGAGGCTGATTTTCCGTTGGAATCTGCATCAACCCGAAGTTCAATAAATGTATTGGCGTTACTAGGTTTGGCTTCTCTTATAATTTTGACAGAACGGGGTGGTTTTCGATGAATGACAGATTCGTGAGGTGGGGCAATTTCTGCCAGTTCATGAAGCTCCATTTCACCTTCGAAATCAAAATCAAAATTTTCTTCTATCTCGTGAATCCAGTGTATTGAGTCGCTAAAAGCCATTTGGTTAACCACACCAAAATTGTGAATATCCTCCAGTTTATTTACTGTATTTGTAAGTGCTTCATTTACCCCGCGATTAAAAAGTTCGTTTTTTACACGCAGTGCATTGTTCATCCAAACCAACTGTACAATTATAATTCCCAGAATGGAAATTCCCATTAACACAATTAAATAGGTGAATATTTTTTTGTTCATGCCTCAAATATAGCCATTTATAAAAGTGAATGTAATACTTTAACTTTTCCTTAACAGATTTTAACGAGCCTTTAACGGAATGATACCCAAAGAGTAAGTTATATTTGCTTTCAGAAATTTATTATAAAAAAAACTATAATTATGAAACGTAATTTATCGATTACCGGAACTTTCGCACTAGCCATTTTATTACTTTCTTCGTTTTCGTTGAGGGAAAATCCACAAGATCCGCCGCGTGGTAAAAAAGGCCAAAAACACATTAAAATGGTAAAAATAGACGAAGACGGTAAAAGAATGGAACTTGACACCATTTTAGAAGGCAAAAATGTTTTTGTTTGGGAGGGTGATACAATTGGCAAAGATGGCGGAATGAAATGGATCTCGAAAGGAGATTTTGATATGGATTTTGACATGGATTTTGATATTGATGTGGAAGAAACTGCAGATGGTAAAGTAATTATAATGAAATCGGGTAAAGGTGGATATCCGGTAATTCATGAATTTAAAATGGGTAAAGATGGCGTGCATGGCGCCCACGATGTTATGCTATTTCATGGTGACAAGGGAAATAATAAAATGTTATTTCAAGTGCCGAATATGCCGGGTGTACCACACGCTCCAAAGGTATTAATGATGAAAAAACAGGGACAAGGAAATGTAATTGATTTAAGTGATCCTGGGATTATTTCGTACGATAAAAAGAAGATGAAAAACGGGACGGAGAAAATTACAATTGTTCGAAAACAAGTAGCTGAAAAAGATATTGAATTGCACGAAGAAATTCTAATGAATGGTGGTGTCGATCGTTCAATGATGCTTCATGAAGTACATCCTGGGAAAACACAAATGATGAAAATAATTAAAAGTGATGATGGGAATGTTGAAATTTTTGAGGATGGAAAATTAATAAATATTAAAGAAGGCTCTGGAACGGGGAGATTTATTACCGACGACGGAAATGTGTACCATATAAAAGAGACAAAAGAAGGCAACGAAAAAAAGGTTGAAGTAAAAGTTGAGGTTGAAGAAGAAATAGAAAAGGAAGAGAAATAATTAAGCAGTAAAACAGAATCTGAAAAACCGGTTTAAATCAGTTTTTCAAAGTTTAAAATGGGTTCAACTTTTATAGAGTTGAACCCATTTCTTTGTGATAAAAACGATAATAAATTTACCGTTATACTATTCAACCATTGGGTTTATTGTTTGAATAGTACCATCTGAATTATGCTTTAATTCTGTCATTTTTACATTTCGCAAGTGGGTTTTTCCAGAAAGCTGAGTGTCGTGATAAAATAAAAACCATTTCCCTTGAAATTGAGTGATTGAATGGTGGTTGGTCCAGCCTTCAACAGGATTTAGAATTACACCTTCATATTTAAACGGTCCGTAAGGATTATCGCCAATTGCATAACAGATAAAATGGGTGTCGCCGGTTGAATAGGAGAGGTAATATTTGCCTTTGTATTTATGCATCCAGGCAGCTTCAAAAAACCTGCGATTGTTATCGCCTGTCAGTAATAAATTACCATTTTCATCTAAAATTTGCACCTCTTTAACTTCTTCGGCAAAGCTCAGCATATCTGCATTCATTCTAGCAATTTTTGGTAATACAGCGGGTTGGTCGGCAGCTGGTTCAATACCATCTGCATTATATTTATTGTTGTTCCACCGTTGAAGTTGTCCTCCCCAAATTCCTCCAAAATACATGTAGAAAGTACCGTCGTTATCTTTAAAAATGGTAGGGTCCATGCTGTAACTGCCTGCGATTGGTTTTGGTTGTGGTGTAAAAGGGCCGGTTGGAGAATCGCTTAATGCAACACCAATTTTGAAAACATCGTTTTTATCTTTTAACGGGAAATACAAATAATACTTTCCGTTGGCAAACGCTGCATCGGGCGCCCAAAGTTGCCTGCCTGCCCATGGAATATCTTTTACCGCCAGTGCAACTCCATGGTCAGTAATTTTTCCTCCAACTTTTTCCATCGACAAAATATGGTAATCGCGCATATCAAAATGGTCTCCAAAATCATTTTCAGGAATTCCGGCTTCCACATCGTGAGAAGGATAAATATATAGCTTATTGTTAAAAACATGTGCAGAAGGATCGGCAGTATAAATGTGTTCGACTAATGGTTGAGACAAATACTTAGATTTTTTTTCCTTATCACCGGTATTTGTTTTGGTTGTATTTGTACAAGCTGTTGCGTAAATTAAAATTATTAATACAATCAACCCCGTTTTATATTTAGTAAAAATTGGCGTTTTATTCATAAGTATAAAATATTTAAAATCAGATCTGTTCCCAGCCAGACCGGTAATTATGGCGAATCCATTCTTCGGCCATTTCGAGTGCAGGAAGTGTTTTGTAGTCTTTTTTAAACTTGGGCTCACCATCTAAAACTTCAAAATTATTTTGCGAAAGTACCCGAATATAATCGGATGGACCAATATTTTTAAATCGCATATTTGGGCCGTCCCACTGTAGTTTTCGTTGTAAACTTTGAAGGCGAACAGCCAAAACTCCCATTACAACCATTTCGTTTAATGGTGCCGAGTAGTTAAAATTTGATGATGCTTCAACGCGAGCATCTTTGTTTTCTTTACAAGCGCGAATCCAATCTTGCTCGTGACCTCCATTCATTGCCTCGGAAATGCGTCGGATGGAATGTTGAGGTTGTTTAAAATTTTCCATCTCTTTTGTTGGAAGTAAAGTTGGATTTTTGGCATAAGTACCACACATTATTTTTCCTTTTGTACCGTAGAAAATACAGCCACCACTTTTGTCACCCATTTGTTGCCCATCTTCCAGTTCGTCGGGGCGGGGTGGCATAAAACCTCCGTCGTACCAATTCACCGATACTTCGGGCATTCCAACTTTAGGTAGGTTATCGCGTCGAGGAAATTCGTAACGTATAAATTCTGAATTTGGCGGCGAATCGTTGTTGAACTCCGTAGAACTTGCTTCAACCGTTGTTGGATATTCCAATTTTAATGCTTTGAATACAGGGTCGATAATGTGGCATCCCATATCACCCAAAGCTCCGGTTCCAAAATCCCACCAACCGCGCCAATTCCATGGATGATAAGTTGGATGGTATTCGCACCATTTTGCCGGGCCAACAAACAATTCCCAGTCTAATGTTTTTGGTATCCGTTTATTTTTTATTGGCTTTATAAGTCCTTGTGGCCAAATTGGTCGGTTTGTCCAGGTGTCTACGTGTGTTACTTCGCCAATAGTTCCTGCCCAAATCCATTCACAAATTTTACGGATTCCTTCGGCAGAATTTCCCTGGTTTCCCATTTGCGTTGCCACGTCATACCGATTTGCAGTTTCTCGCAAAGTTCTCGATTCGTAAACTGAATGAGTTAATGGTTTTTGCACAAAAGTATGTATTCCTTCGCGCATTGCTAAAACGGCAGGCAATGCATGCGAATGATCTGGTGTTGCAATCATTACTGCATCAATGTCTGTTTGTTGTTCAAACATTTCGCGGTAATCGGTGTATTTTTTGGCAAGTGACCAACGTTTAAATGAATTTTTTCCGGCATATTCCCAATCTACATCGCAAAGTGCCACAATATTCTCGGTTTCCATATTCCGAAGATTTGTGTATCCTTTTCCACCAACGCCAATGCCAGCAATATTTAATTTATCGCTTGGTGGTTTGTGCCCCAATCCGGCAATTACATTCGATGGTAAGATAGTAGCTCCTACAATAGTTGCAGAGGTTGTACCAATAAATTTCCTACGTGAAATATTTTTCTTATTCATAAAAACATGTTTTTAAAAGACACTTTTTCAGGGAGCTGCAAAATATAAAAAATATTAGATTGAACCTACATTTTTATCTTTTTGAAGAATTATTAACAATATTTTGGATTACGATCTTTACATGCGGAGGCGACAATTGTTTCTGAGTGGCCGGGATTCAATTCTACGTACCAATTTGGCATTTCGGCACACCGGGTAGACATTTCCATGCACCGAGCGGACATTTCGGAACACCGAGCAAACATTTCCGTTCACGAGCAGGCATTTCCATGCACCGATTGGACATTTCGGTACACCGGGCTGATATTTCCATGCACAGGTTGGACATTTCGGAGTACCGGGCAGATATTTCCGTTCACCGGGCAGACATTTCGGCGCGTTGAGCATATATACTCAACCCAAATAGCTTTTCGGTTTTTATACTTGTTCTTTTTATC
>JABMPI010000360.1 GCA_013203755.1 Bacteroidota bacterium | reverse complement strand
CTGTTACTGTTTATACAAAACAAAACGGACTTTCCAGTAATATGGTAAGAGCAGTTTATGAAGATAAAAATGGACATATATGAGTTTGTTGATTTAATGTAGGATTTGACAAAAGGAATTTAACTGTATGAAATTAAAATGAATAGTTACAAAATAGCTTTTGACAAACAATCAGACAAATGATAAGTAAGTTGTTGATATATAGATAAATAATCAACATATTATGAGGTCGCTATGTACAGGGAAACAAGTCCCCAATCATCTTTTTTAGAACCAAATACTATGTATCCTGGAATTTTACCAGAGGATGACTGGTCTTTTACATTCCGTGAAAAGATATGGCCGTTAATTGACGAAAACAAGTTTAAAAGTTTTTATGACGAGAATAAAGGTGCACCAAATATATCAATAAAGTTAAAAATATCTCTTCTTATCTTTATGGCGTTAGAGAAATTGAATTGGAGGCAAGCTGAATTTACATTTGCAAGAAGAATAGATTGGATGAATGCCACATTTACTGCTTTTGGGGAAGCTTTTATTGATCATACAACTCTTTTTAACTTCTTTCAGCTTTTAGAAAAAGATGATACAGCTTACAAACTCTTTGTGGATTTAACCAGTAGATTCATAGAAGAATGTAATGTTTCCACTAACAAACAACGTATTGACTCATTTTTCATGCTGGGTTGGCTTGCGACATTATCACGTTATGGATTGTTTAAAGAAACCATTCGTGTTTTTTTACAAGCTTTGCGTAAAAATAAGCCGGGACTTTATGAAACTATCAAAGATGAACTATCAAAGGATTATTTAAAAGACAATTTTGATTTAACAGAAAAGGACAAAGAAAAAGCTAACAAGAAGATAAAAGAGATGGCTCAAGACCTTTACCTTGTTAAATCAGCTTTTGAAAATCACAAACAAGTTAAACATTATGAAACATTCAAAACCCTACTTCAGGTATTTGAGCAACAATGTTCAGTTAAAAAAGATGGTGAATCATCAACAAAAGATGAAAAGGCAACTCTAAATTCAGATAAAAAAATCAAAGAGTGTACCGAAGTATCGACAAAAGCTAAAGAGACCAAACATAATCCAGGAAAGGTAGATACAGAGATTTCAGAGTTTGAAAATAAAACTTCTGAAGACTCCAATTCAGACAATACTTTGCCAGAAATAGAAATAAGAAAGAAACCGCAAGGTAACAAAATAATATCGAGTCCACATAATACAGATGCTGCATACACGAGAAAAAGAAATAAAACTGTAGTAGGTCACAAAGGATTTGTAACTGAAACATGTGATCCGAACAATGAAGTTCAATTTATAACAGATCTAAATTTAGAAGTAGCAACTCATTCTGATGCAAAAGAGATATCTAAAGTAGAGCAAAGATTAGATGACAATGGTTTAAAACCGGAAACATTATATGGAGATGCAGGCTTTGTTAATGGAAAATCAATTTTAGAATCTGAAACAAAAGACATCGATCTTGCTGGACCGAGCTCAGGGCGTTCACAAAGTTTCGAAGATTATGAAAAAGAAGATCGTCCTCATGATATAGCAGACTTTGAAGTTGAAATTAATGATGAAACAAAGGAATTAAAAATATTGTCTTGCCCAAAGAAACAAGAGCCTTTGGATCAAGAAAGAAGTGAAAAAACAGGCAAAATTATAGTTCATTTTGATAGAGATATTTGTGCGCAATGTTCTTCCCAGAACCGTTGTCCTGTTAAGATAGGGGTACGCACGTCAACATTGACTGTGAATGAAGAACAATATACTGGCGCGGCCCGTCATGATAAATATATGAGTGATCCTGAATATCGAAAGGAATGCGGTATTAGATCTGGTGCTGAAAGTTTGGTTAATGAAGTGGCGAATGGGCATGGCACCAGGAGATCAAAACACAAGACAGAAGAGAGGTCAAAGCTTCAACTAATATTTGCATCAATAGCGTGTAATGTAAAACGCTATATCCGCTATATGGATAAGTGCGTCCAAAATCAGCCAGAAATGGCTGTTTAAGGACATAAGTATCATAATTGTGTGTATATCGGCTACTTATATTTATATAAATTATATAATATATCAAATTTCGTTTTTTTACAATTCTTCATTACAATTCTTTAGAATTTTTGAAGTAGTATTTTGTAAAAAATAGTGGGATTTTGAGATTTTAATAAACTGACTAATTAAACAGACTCATATATTTTGCCATTAAAAATTAAAAAGATAACATTTTATAACCCCCCTCCAATAAAATGCTTTCTTTTCATTCTCCTATTTAACATTCTAGTCTTACAAATTATCAAGTACCTGTCCTGTTAAATTTCTTCCGTTTTTTCATGCACGTTAACACCCTTATACAAAAGAGACAATCCTCTTTTTAAAAGGTGAGCCGGTTGAACAT
>JABMPI010000359.1 GCA_013203755.1 Bacteroidota bacterium | reverse complement strand
GTTCAACAGCTTTTTGCTTAAAATCCCTGTCATACTTTTTTCGATTGTGTTTCATAATTGTAAGTTAATGCTTTTATAGCTTAACTCACCGTCCTGTCAAATGTAGCACTTCCAAGTTTTTTAGATAACGAAAAAGGGACAAAGAGATAAGAAAAAATGTAAAAGGTTAATAAAAACAAATCACTGAATAACAGCAAATAAACTTTGATGTTTTTTGGAATCAAAACTAAAAAACGACAATGACAGATGAACCAACATATGAAGAATTAAAAAAACAAATTGCTGAACTCAAAAAGCAAAATGAATTTATTCAGTCTAAATCAGATTTTAATAGCGTAGAAAGATTCGATAAAAACAAAAATATATTTGAGTTAATTGCAAATCAATCAACAGAAGGTATTACTGTTACAGATATAGATGAAAACTATATTTTTGTTAACCCTGCATTTTGTAAAATGTCAGGATATACCAAAAAAGAGTTATTAAAGATGACGGCATTTGATTTGAAGGCAAAATCACAAAGTCATGTTGCTTTCTTTGAGAATAAAGAAAAAATGGAAGAAGGGGTATCTTTTCAAGTTAAATTAACACGAAAAGATAAAACGGAGTTTTTGACGGAAATAACTGCAAAGATTATTAAAATTAATGAGCAAGATCTTGTATTTGGCACGGCAAGAGATATTACAGAATCGTTAAAAGCAGAACAAGAACTAAAAGAAAGTGAAGAAAAGTATCGTACAATTATTGAAACAACAACAGAAGGTTTTTGGCTAACAGATACTACAGGGAAATTTATTGATGTAAATCCTGCATATTGCGAAATAAGCGGATACACAAGGGATGAGTTGCTTACAATGTTTGTTCCGGATATTGAAGCTTTAGAAAACATCGAAGAGACTGAATTACATATTAATAACGTTATTCAGACAGGTCACGACCATTTTGAAACTATTCATAAAAGAAAGGATGGCAGTCTTTTCCCTGTTGAAATTAAGACTTCTTACTTTCCTTTGAATAATGGACAATTTATTGCTTTTATTAATGATATTACTGAACGTAAGCGTTACGTTGATGAATTGCGTTTTCAGAGTGAAATCATGACAAATATGTCCGAAGCTGTTTACCTTCTGAGAAAGTCAGACGGTATTATTGTTTATACAAATTCTGTTTTTGAAATAATGTTTGGTTATGAAAAAGATGAAATGCTTGGAAAGCATGTTTCCATTGTAAATGCAATTACTGAAAAAAATCCGGAACAAACAGCAAAAGAAATAATGGATATTCTAAATAAAGAAGGCCGTTGGAGAGGTGAAGTGAAAAATATTCGAAAGGACAGAACAATTTTTACATGTTATGCAAATGTTACCCTTTTTGACCATTCTAAATTTGGAAAAGTTATTGTTTCAGTCCATACCGATATTACTGAACGCAAACATGCAGAATTAATCATCAATCAACAAAATGAGGAATTACTAAAATTAAACGCTGACAAAGACCACTTTATGTCAATTCTTGCACATGATTTAAAAAGTCCATTTAATTCACTTCTTGGATTTTCTGAATTATTAATTGAAAATATTCGCACATATAAAATTGAAAAAATTGAAGAGATAGTAAATTACATTTATCAAACTTCGCATCGAGCTTTTAATTTACTGGAAGAATTATTAATATGGGCAAGTGGGCACGAAGGAAGATTACCTTTTGAACCACAAAAGTTGAATTCTACAAGAATTTGTCAAATAATTATTGAAGACTTGAAACTTGTAGCCGATAAAAAAAACATTACAATCAATTATTTTGCAATTGATGAAATTAGCATTTTTGCCGATATAAATATGTTAAAAATAATTTTACGTAATTTAATTTCAAATGCCATAAAATTTACTAATCGCTATGGAAGGATTGATATTAATACAGTAAAAAATCAAACAGATGTAACTATATCAGTTTCGGATAATGGTATTGGAGTAGAACCGGAAATAATGGACAAACTATTTGATATTACACAATTCCAGTCATCAATCGGTACCGCAAATGAAAAAGGAACAGGTTTCGGATTATTACTTTGTAAAGAATTTGTAGAAAAACATGGCGGTAAAATTTGGGTAGAAAGTGAATTAGGAAAAGGCAGCGATTTTATGTTTACTATTCCGATATATAATGAAAACTAAACTGTAAAAAAAGCTTATAATCGAGTAGCCCGCCCCATCAGCAATCACTGACAGGGAGAGGCTCTCATACCGGTATTGCTGCGCAATAATGTACGGGTCTCGTATACGGCGGTTCGCCACTTTCCCTAATTCATAAAAACACCACCACGCCAAATTTCGCCACAAAGTTATTAATCGCTTTTCGGAACGTTCAAGCGATTAACTGAGCTGGTGCAATTGGCTTGCACTAATCCGAAACAGCTCAATGGTGATGGCGCCGTAATTTTAACCGGCGAGCCAGACCTGTCCGTCCACCGACGGATGCCAATAAAAAACCAAGGGCATGGGAAAAACAATATGAAGATTATAGATTCAGAAAAGTACGGTAAAGTGATTAAATAATTTACTGGTTCTACAGATGGACTAGCTGTATTTGTTGCAGATTATGCATCCTACAATGAAGGTCACATTTCCGGTGCATGGTTCGACTGCTTATTTATGCATTTCCAGAGGAAGAAAAGAGAAAGAATATCTGGAACTAATTAACAAGTATGAAAAGCCAGGACCTTACGCCATCAGCGAAGCCATTGCAGCATTGCTTGTGGAAATGACCGGTGACGGAAATGGAATGGTTGATGTATTGGGAAAGTACTTTGAAGAGAACCTGTACGATGATAAAAATAGACAGTTTCTTACTCCACAAAATATTTGTGACAGGATGGCCCGGATACAAAATCCGACACAAGCCATGGAATGTATTACAGACCCTGGCTGTGGAAGCGGACGAATGCTAATGGCAATGGCTAAAGTTAACCGGTTTGCAAATTTTTATGGAACTGATAAGGATGCGAACTGTGCGAAAACGGCTGTGATTAATCTTTGCCTGAATAAAATGTATGGTGAAAT
>JABMPI010000358.1 GCA_013203755.1 Bacteroidota bacterium | reverse complement strand
GGCAAAGAATTATGGACCTACAAAAACGGAGTAGTTTTCAATAATACGATTACAATTGGAAACGACTTTATCTATTTTATTGAAAGCAGAAACACAAAGGCATTTGCCGATTTCGACGGGCGCATGCAAATCGACCATTTTTGCGAAAGTGAAACCTACATTGTAAAGCTCAACAGTAAAACCGGGGAAAAAGAGTGGGAAAAAGCCTATGATTTTCCTTTTGAACAGATTATGTACCTCACATTTTCGGAAAATATACTTCTGACAACAGGTTCGTACAACGTAAAAAAGAATGTTCATTACGGACTTTTTGCATTCGATGGAGATTCAGGAAAAGAGATTTGGACAAATACCTATAAAGGACAGGAAACTGGCGGTAGTCATGGAGAACAGTGGCAACACCCGGTAATTATAAGTGGTACAATTTTTAATTTCCCATTGTCGTTTGACTTAAAAACAGGGAAAAGAGGTCCACAAATCATTTCGAAATCAGGATGTGGTGGATTTTCGGGTTCCGCAAATAATCTTTTTGCACGCAAATCAAATCCAACTATGTTTTCTCTTATTCCGGGAGAAAGAGATGGGACACCTTTAACTAAAGTAAATCGTCCGGGGTGTTGGATAAATATCATCCCTGCTTCAGGGCTGATTTCAGTCCCTGAATCAAGCTCGGGTTGTACTTGCGACTACCCCATTCAAACTTCATTTGTTTTTATTCCGAAATAATAGAAAAGATTATTAGATTGCTGGACTATTAAATATAAGAAGAACGACGAAAACACGACATTTTTTTATGATCAAAAAAATAACATATCTCTTTATTACCTTATTTATTGGAATGGCAACCCAATCAAATGCTTGCCGTTATACGGTTTGTGAAATAGGATACTCTGATTTTGGTACAGACAATTACAAGTTAATCTTATTCAACGATTCCGATGTTAGCGCGAACAGTGTTTCTGTTTTCACAAAAACCACTTATGCTGCCCTTTTAGATGCGAACATTGAAACGAGTGTAATAAACGTTTTAACGGAGCTGGACACTGAGAATTTAAAACATTACAAGTCGTTTAAAAAAGGAGAACAACCTTTGGCAATCCTTGTTTCTCCCGAAGGCGATGTTTTACCATTCAACTTAAAAAAAGAAGAGGCACAGTTTACCGAATCGGTGTGGGAATTACTGGAAGATGTGACTTCGTCGTTAATCAGAATTCAAATTATAAATTCGATTGTTCAATCCTACGCAGTTGTTTTGTTTGTTGAAGGAGAAAATACTGATGAAAATAAAAAAGCATTAAAAGAGATAAATATTTCGGTTGAAGAGATTACTTCAATACAGGAGAAAATGCCTAAACCTTTTGAAAACCCTGCTGAAATTATTACTCTAAAAATTGATGAAATAAAAAACGAAAGGGTGCTTTTGTGGAGTTTGGGATGGAAAGATGAATACAACGGAAAACCTGTTGCAGCCATACTTTACGGAAGAGGACGATTAATGGGACAAGTTTTAACCGGCGATTTATTACAAATAAAATACTTAAATAATCTGCTAACTCTAGTAGGTGCCGACTGTGAATGTGGATTAGATCGATCATGGATTTTAGGAAGAATGATGCCCTTGCGTTGGAATAAAAAGAAACAACAAGAAGTAGTTAAATGGCATAATTTTGATGCTGAAAACCCACTGGTAAAATCAGAAATGAGTAAAATATTATCCATTTCACCTTCAAAAATTAGAAAACAAGGAGCTGCCGGAGCTACTACACTTTACGGTTATACCGAATCTGAGATGAAAATCGTTCAATCGTACGACGGACAAACCCCCGAAGAAATAATTTCTGAAATTCCAGAACAGCAATCGAGTTACAAAAATCTGATTTATTTGTTTGGAGCTTTAATTGTTCTTATTTTATCTGTTGGAGGATTTCTATTTCTTAGAGGAAAAAATTAATTCAATAAGCAATTCTAATCTGCATCACTTTCCTATTTTTTCCCTTTGTAAAAAATAAAAAAAAGCAGCTAAAAAAAACGAGTTAGCTGAGTTTTCATATCCATAGAATTAGTTTAGTTTCTAAAGTTACTATTTTGATTCGCTTATAAAAGAACACAATATAGAATATTTGGATACACAATTCTTCCGCACAGTTGAATACAATGAGAAATACCTCTGGATTGACAAATCGTAATGGATGCTATTATTTTGCAAGTAATAGCTTAAAGAAATCCTACGATAAATCTAATCCTACCTTGCTTCTATCAAAGTTTTCTTTTACTTCCATCTTCCGACCTCCGACTTTCTCCCCTACTTTAACATCCACTTCGTCCCCATCAAACAAGTTTTTTCACTCTTTTTATCAATCTGATAATAGATGGTTAGAATAGCCCCATCATCTAACTGAACGGATGCCGGGTAGCCTAAATCGCTATTCATTGCGTGTTTTAAGATTATCTCATTTTCAATCTCCCAGGTTTTACCACCGTCTTTACTAATACAAGCTCGTTCGCTGTAGGGTTTTCTTCGTACTCCATAAACCGATAATAACCAGCCATTTTCTAAAACAATTAAATGTGGAGGATAACCCCAAAGTGGCGTTTTGGCTGCAATACTCCACGTTTTACCACCATCGAAACTTTCTGCCTGCCTCTGGTAACATTGCGTTTTATCCTCTGGCTGATAACGAATTTGAGCAACCAACTTACCATCAGGAAGTTCAGCAACATGTGGTTCATGATAATGTTTAATGTCTTCATTTTCAGGAATTGCAATGGTTGAAATAATCTGCCAACTCTTTCCGACATCTTTTGATTCCTCAACAACATTCACCTTTTTTCCATCAATTTCTCCGGTCCCCACATACAACAATCTACCATCGGCCAATTCAATTGGGCCATGTGGAGCAGTTCCATTTTGTTTTACAGGGTCTTCCCAGGATTGTCCATTATCAGTTGAACGGCGTGTCCAGTTACCCAACCAAAATTTTCTGGTTTCGTGGCTAAGTTTGCCTGCATGTCTTTTCCAAGCAGGATTATTTTTGTAATAACGTTCGTTATCAAAAGCCAACGAAGTAAACCAGCTAACTACTAATGTTCCATCCTTTGTTTCTATAATTCCGGCATCGCGGTCGTCAAGTGGCGTATTACTCACCGTTTCCGGTTCACTCCAGGTTGCTCCGTTGTCTTTACTGCGAATCATTTGCACAATTCCGTACGGACAAACATGCTGATCTCTATCGCCTGAAAACACAGCTAACAACTCTCCCGATTTGGTTTTGCCAATAGTAGGCCAGCCAATGTATCGGTTTTCCTCTTTGCATAACACTTTGGTTTCAATATGCGTTGCGATGCTTTGGGGGTGATCGAAATCTTTCCCAAACTCATGAACGGCATGATCTGTCACATATTTTTCATGCGCTTTTATTCCATAAACCTGAAAATACATTCCCCAGCCGCCACCTGCCTGATCTATTTTTACCAGAAATTTATTGACTCCTTCATGCAAAGATACTTTTGCAATTTCGTCTGAGCGATCTGCTACTCCGTCTGATGGATGTTCAATAACAAGATTGCCATTCACCCAAACTTTTCCTGCATCGTTAATTCCCACGTGTAAATAAACCTCCTGTGCCTGTTTACATTCCAATTCAGTATATAAATAAGCGCACACATTTGCACTTTCTCCAAAAAGGTCAATTAGGTCTACGTATTCGCTGTTCCATTTTTTCAAGTTGAATTTTACCTGATTTCCATTTGGAAGATTTACAGCTGTACCCTCTCCTATTTTGGTATTTGATTCACCACCTAATTCTTTCAAAAAATCAATACTGTAACCATCTCTCAAAGATGGATTATCACTATTGCCCGGATAATATTCACTTGGGAATGTGCCTGCAACAAGCCATTCGGTTACCGAAAGTATTTTAAGGTTTTTATCAATCCGAACCCCCGGATTTCCGGCATGCAAAACAATTGACAGCGAAAAGCTTAATACCAGAAACAAAACACACCGCATTTTTATCATTTTTTTAAAAATTTAATTAAATAATTATAGATTACAGGGCTCGAATCAGCTCCCCATTCCCCGGAACCATAGTGGTCGCTGGAACCTTCAACACCCAAAGCAATGTTGATTTTTTTACCCACATACATTAAATCAGTGCCCGATTTATCTTTTAGAAAACCAGACAATAAAGTTTTCACTTCTACTTCGGAACCGTCGGGAGACAGAGCAACAATAATATCCTCGCTGGTTCCGGGTGTATAATCGTGAGTTGCAAACCGTGAACCTCCCCGATTTACATATTCAACTTTGTAACTATCTCGTTTCTTTCCATCCATTCCGGAAGAGGAATAATGAGAAGGCCCAAGCTCTAATACACCACTTAACGATTCCTTTTCAGCTCCAATTCCGGTAAAACCAAAAAATGATTTTATGAATTTGTTGTCAATAAATTCAAATTGTGCTTCGCTGTCGTCGCCAATTGGAATACCAAAATAGCAGTTATCTCCCCTTGTTGGAGGATATCCTGTATTTACATTGGCATCTACATCGATATACGAATACCAGTAATATCGACCTTTGTCGCCAGTTCTGCCATGCGCTCCAACAACTCTGGTATACATGTAAAGGTATTTATCGTCGTTGGTAACTTTTACCTCCAACAAATCGGTGTCAGGATTTTTATATAAGTAGGATACAAAATCGCCTTCATAATCTGAAACTCCGGGAACATTCCGCCAATCATGAAAGTCTCCGTCGATGGTGATTTTTTCAGCCTTTGCTGTATATTTTCCAGACTCGTAATTAATGTCTTTTGCTAAATACATTCCGTCTTCTACTATCTTGATATTTTTTGAAAATTCACCTTCAAAAGTAAAAGTCACCACTTTCCCATTCTCCGGTTGGCTGCAACCTTCAATCAATTCGGGCTGATATCCTTCACGACTTTTTACCACCGCAGACTTATTGAGCTTGCAACTTGCTACTTCCAGTTTCTTTTCATTTAAAATGGCAAAAAGTACAATTGAAGAGTTTTTATTTACTAATTCAAAGTTTATATCTCCTAATGTCTCTCCCTGCTGTCCGTAAATTGAAACAGGAAGAAAATGATTCACGCTACTTATAATTATTTCCCCATTGCTGGGCTTAATTTTAAGTAGTTTATACTCAAACGGATCAAAAATAATTTGTTCCGCAGGAATCTGTAAAATTGGAAATTCTTTAACATGTTCACCTTTTAGCTGAGAAACAAAATCACCCTTTTCATCAATCTTCCCAATTGGCCTTTCGTTAAACTTCGAGGAATATCCACCAACAATAATTTCATAATTATCGTCGTAAACCCGGCCATCCCAAATTGGAGCTGCAACATTTACCGAATTATGTGAGGTGGTTGTTTTAATATGAAAATCAATGTTCAATAATCCAGTTGATTTTCCGGGAACAAATCCCCCCTCTTTTTCAGTTACATTCTCGTTTAAATAACTTACTGAAAAATAGGGTATCGTTTGAATCTCTTCATTCATTGGATACAAACCTTTTTCACGAAGAAAAAGGTCGTGCGAGAATAGGCCTTGCCCATCAATATAATGCGATTGTATTCTTGCCAGTTGACTAATTGTAAAAATCTTATTCTCATGTTTTTCATAATCGTTTAAATCTACCTGAGCCTGAGATTTATTGTTTAAAGACAGTACAAAAAATGTCACTAAAACAAACTGAAATAATTTTTCAATATGAATCATACAATTCTTTTGAATAAGGTTTTGATTAATTAAATGAGACTGGTTCTATTTTACGCTTAAATCTCTGTAGTACATCTCTTTTGCTTCCACTACCATTCCCGGATTGTGGCATTGGATTGCAAAATATCCTTTTTTGTATTCATCATCTTCATAAGTCATAACCAACTGACCGTTGATTTTAAATTCGATTTTATTACCAACCATTTTTATGTAATAATCGAACCATTCGCCGTCTTTTGAAAGATTTGCAGTTGCCTTTCCGGTTGGTGTACCAGGTTTCCACAACCATCCGGTGTGCGCATCCTGACTGTTACAAATCTGAGCCTCGTAACCACGTGGGTAACTATCTGGATTATCTGCCGGTGGATTTGCACGGAAATAAAGTCCGCTATTTGCATCTTTGCCAGTGCTGTGTATTTTAAACTTGCCTTTAAATTCAAAATCGGTAATTTCAGGTGCGGCGTAAAGATGTCCGTTTTCTCCTTCGCCAACCAATACTCCTTCTTTAACTGTCCAATTTGTATTTCCTTTGGCAGTCCAGTTTTCAATGTTTTTTCCGTTAAATAACGATTCCCACTTTTGTGCGTTACTGTATGACGCAAAAAGAAGACTGATTAAAGTAATTCCTACAAATAATAAATTCCTTTTCATAATATTAGTTTTAGTTGATTCAGTAATAAATAAAAATCCTACACTTAATTGAATTGTAAGCGATGCCAAGATAACCAAAGTTCGCGAAAAAGGCAATACTATAACGATTTAGCACTTATTACAATTTATTCATTTTAAATTTCGGGTTACCTAATCCAGTTCCTTAATCTTACTTACTTTTTATAAAGGAACAGATTCAATTCTTTAAAAAATTATTTGTATTTTTCTCTTCTCAAAAAACTTTAACTAACTAAAATGAAACTATTCTATAAAATTCTATTCATCTCTGTTTTTATTAATTTAACTGGCTGTTATTCTGAAAAAACAACTAAAACACCGGTTGATTATGTAGATCCATTGCTTGGCACTTCTAGCTCCAGATGGATGTTATTTCCAGGTGCTTGTTTGCCGTTTGGAATGGTAAAATTGAGCCCTGACAACACGGACGATTATATAATGGATGCCGGTTACGAATACGAGATAAATAGTATTGCCGGCTTTGGTCATGTTCATTCGTGGATGATGGGAAGTTTTTTAACCATGCCCACAACCGGTGAACTAAAAATTTTACCGGGAACAAAAGATGATTGCGACGCAGGTTATCGTTCCCGAATTAATCATGAAAACGAAAAAGCATCGCCGGGATACTATTCTGTGTTATTGGACGATTATAAAATAAAAGCCGAATTAACCGCAACAACACGCGGAGGCTTTCAAAAATATACTTTCCCTAAAAATTCGGTTGCACGGATTCTTTTTGATTTGCAGGTTCCGGAAGAAGGACAGCCTGCAATTATTGAGGCTTCCATTGATAAAATAAGTGATACTGAGATTAGTGGATATGTTAGACGTGAAGCCGGTTGGAATGAATATACCCTTCATTTTGTAGCCCGTTTTAATCGTCCATTTAATTCTATGGGTGGATGGAAAGGTTCTGAAATTTTAAAGGAATCAGTTAAAATATCAATTAATGAAGATTCAGACTTTGGTGCATTCCTTAATTTTTCTACAGAAGATGATGAAGTTGTTTTAATGCAAACCGGAATATCTTATGTAAGTGTTGAGCAAGCTCGTTTGAATCTTGAAACTGAATTGAATGAATTTGAATGGAATTTTGATGCTGCACACAAAAATGCCAGAAAAGTTTGGAATGATTTGCTTGGCAAAATAAAAGTTGAAGGTGGTTCTGAAATCGATAAAGTTAAGTTCTACACAAACATGTACCGTTCGTACAGTGCACGTACAATTTTTAGCGATGCCAATGGAAAGTATGCAGATATGTGCGAAAACATTCAGCAATTAAAAAGTCCTAATTCAGCAGGATACGGTTGCGATGCTTTCTGGAATACTTTCTGGAACCTAAATCAGCTGTGGGGTTTGGTAAATCCAGACATTACCGCAAAGTGGGTAAATTCTTTATTGGAGATTTACGACAAAGGCGGTTGGTTACCAAAAGGGCCCGGTGGAATTGAATATTCAAGTATTATGGTTGCATCACACGAAATTCCTTTAATTGTAAATGCCTACCAAAAAGGGATTAGGAATTTTGATATTGAAAAGGCGTACAAAGCTATAAAAGAGATTCAGATGAATCCGGCTCAGCCTCATGAATGTGGCGGATATGTTGGTAACCGCAACATTACAAGTTATATAAATACGGGC
>JABMPI010000357.1 GCA_013203755.1 Bacteroidota bacterium | reverse complement strand
CCTCCAATATTTGAGGGCTGACACCAATAAATTGACGATCTATTTTTTCTTCAAGACTTTTTGATATTAAGGAGTTTTTTTCCTCCATTTGAATAATTTTTCGATGGAGTTGAAGAAATTTTTGGGTGCGCTCAATTGCAATCTGCATATCAATATGCCGGAACGGTTTACGCAGATAATCAAATGCCCCAAACCGCATGGCTTTTATCACCGTATCCATATCGCCGTGAGCCGAAACGACAATAACCTCCATGGTCGGGTATTGAATTTTTACCTCTTTTAAAATATCCAGGCCATTTATTCCGGACAACCGCACATCAAGAATTAGAAAGTCTATTTGATGATTGGATAATATTTTTCGTGCTTTCCCCACTGTATTTGCCTCGTATGCTTTAAAGCCGGAATTCTGAAAAAATTCAAATAATTCTTCTGTAAAGTGTTTTTCATCATCGAGAATCAGTATTTCAATTTTATGTTGTTTCGTCATGCTTGCTCTTTATTTTTAATTTACTAAAATAATATTTTAATCTGGGATTGCCTATTTCACCTCACTATCCTGATTACCCGGAACAGCTCTCCCTAAATTCAGTGAAGAATATTTGGAACTCCGAGGCAGTTCCTCAGGAGTTGTTCTGATTATAATTATTTTGAAAGTTGTTCCATTTGGCGGTTCTGTTCTAATTTCTATTGTACCATTCATCTCTTTTAATATTTGATAAGAAATTGACAACCCAAGACCAGTACCTTTTCCTGTATCTTTTGTTGTATAAAATGGAAGCATAATATGTTCAATATCTTCATCGCTTATTCCTGTTCCATTGTCGGAAATCTCAATTACGAGATTATGCATGTCTAAAAACGATTTAATTCCAACTAACATGTCAAATGGAACTGATTGTGAATCTTTCTTTTCGAGCACAGCATCTTTGGCATTTAATAACATGTTAACAACAACCTGCTCAAACTGAAGAGTGTTACCAATTATAAGCGGCAGATTATCTTCCAGTTGCAAATCCAGCTTAATCGCAAAATGTTTGAATTGCTCCGAAATCATGGATGTTGCATTATTTATACTCAAATTTATATCAAAGCTGGTTAAAATAGAATCGTTGTGATTTTGAGAAAAAGTCCTGACATGATCAATAATATTTCTGATGCGCGTAATATTTTCAAAAATTTTATCCGATTTTTTCTTTAGGTAATCTTTTCTGACATCGTTGTTTCTTGCTGCTTCGAATAACATATTATCCATAATAAGCGACATCGTATTTAATGGCTGGTTGATTTCGTGTGCCATGCCCGATGCCATTTCTCCCAGGCTCGCCATGCGGTCGGCATGTATAAGTTTTTTCTCTCTTTGCTTGCGAAACGAAATATCGCGTATGGTAAGCATGAATGAAACAGGTGAACTGGTTGAATCCTGTATTAAAGTAGAACTAATTTCACTTAAAAATAAAGACCCATCTTTTCTATTGATTTCCATTTCTATATTTTGAGAAATCCCTTCGTTCACCGTTTTATCGGTTATTTCTTTAAGTATAGGTTTTGATTTATGCGGGATAAATCGGAAAAAATGTTTACCCAATAGATCCAGACTTGAATTAGTGCCAATTAATTCCAACCCAATATCCGAAACTTCAGTAATAATCCCTTTCATATTAATTAATAAAATGCCATCGGGAGAAGAATTTAACATGGATCTGTATTTTCTCTCACTAATTTTAAGCGCCAGTTCAGCCAGCTTTCTTTCGGTAATGTCAACCAAAGTTAAAAGGCAGAATTCATTATTTTGGATAATTATGCCGTTAATATTTACATAAATTGGCAAATTGCCTTTAGTTATTATTATTACTTCGCAGGTTTGTTTTATTTTGCTGGTAAAAACTTTATCCAAAAAAAGGTTAAACTCCGGTCTTGTAACCTCAGAAATAAAAAGAGCAAACCTGTTATTAATTAAGCGTGGTCGTTCCTTGCAAAGCATTTCGGCGGTAACAAAATTAAGTTCTGTAATATCTCCGTCTTTTGAAAGTGAAAGATAACCGGAAGGTGCATAATCATATAGTTTGGAATACTTTTCTTGGTTTTGTTGTCCCTTCAAATTTGCCACCGCAAGCTCTTCGTTCTGCATTTCCAGTTCAATCCGGGACAACCTTAAAGATTCTTCTATCTCTTTTCGTTCAGTAATGTCTTTTGCAAAACCAAGAAATCGTTTCTCTGAAAGTTTAACAGCTTGTATGGCCCACCATCGTATATTACCGCTTTTATCTTTGAACGCCATATCTGTTTTTGCTATGCCGGTTTTAGTCAAGTCTTTGAAATGAGTCAAGCTTTCTTTATATGATTTTTCCAAAATTAAGTCAGAAATTGACATTTTTAAAAGCTCATCTTTAGAGTATCCTGTTATCCT
>JABMPI010000356.1 GCA_013203755.1 Bacteroidota bacterium | reverse complement strand
TTTCTGAATAGTTACCGCATGAAACAATTGCAAGGAGAGAAAAAATAGATATTAGTTTCTTCATGATAATAAATTTAAAATTCTTGAATCCACGACCACGAGGGCCAGTATTCGTTGTTTTTGTTGTTCGATAAACACGTTTGTTCTGTGCCGTCTGTTTTCATTGTAAATATCTGATAATTTCCGGTTCGGTTGCTTTGGAAAACTATAAACTTGCCATCGGGAGACCAGGACGGGTCTTCGTCTACAAAATCAGAATTAGTTAATTGAATGCTGTGTTTGCCGTTTTTATTCATCACAAAAATGTTACTGATTTTGTTTATTGGTTCGTGGGTAAAATAGGCGATCTTTTTTCCGTTGGGAGAAAATTGCGGATAAAGTTCCCAATTGGAACCTGAGTAATCTGTTACTTTCACTCTATTTTCTCCATTCACATTCATTCGGTAAATTTTCCAACCTTCGTTTTCTTCCGAGCAATACAAAATGGTTTCTCCGTCTGGCGACCAGCATGGAAACATTTCGTTAATTTCGGAATTGGTAAGGTTGGTTTTGTTGGAGCCGTCTGCATTCATGATATAAATTTCCTGATTACCGTCTTCGTTGGAAACATACACAATTTGTTTGCCGTTGGGTGACCAACGCTGATGATAATCGGGGGTATTATTATTGGTTAGACGTTTCTGATTATTACCATACGCATCCATAATATAAATCTCACTGTTGCCATCGCGCTCCGATGAGAATATCATCTTGTTACCATCTGGCGACCACACTCCGCAAATATTTTTTGATTTGTAATTGGTGAGTTCGCACTGCCGGGTTCCGTCAGGTTTCATTACAAAAATGTTGCTATTGCCTTTTTGGTTTGAATAGTATGTAATTAGTCCATTGGTTTGCTGTTTAGTATTTGAATCTTTACAGGAGAACAAAATGAAGCTAAAAATAATTGAAGACAATATAAGTTGTGATGGTTTCATTTTAACATTTTAGACATGTAATTTTTAACGTTTGTGTTTCGTTACAAAAATGCATAAAATGTTGCACAAAATATGGAAAGAATAAATTCAACCTGACATTATTTTGAAATAAAGGGGTATTTTTTTGTTGCTCAAATATTAAACCTTATTAAAAAATAGGAGCACTTGTAGTTGTACTCATAAAACCTTCTAAATTTGTGTCGAATAATAAGTAGATAAACAATGAGAATTGAATACGACATAAAGCTTGGCTTTAAAGACGTGATGTTCAGACCTAAACGTTCGACTTTAAAAAGCCGTTCGATGGTGAGTTTGGAGCGTAATTTTAAATTTTTACACAGTACTGCTACATGGACTGGTGTTCCGATTATGGCAGCTAATATGGATACAGTTGGTACTTTCGAAATTGCTTTGGCATTATTTGAAAAGAAAATGTTTACAGCTATTCATAAACATTATACTATTGAAGAGTGGAATTATTTTTTAGCTTCTGCCCCCAAAGGAATAGAAGATTATATTGCCGTAAGTACCGGAACCGGACCAAACGACTCTGAGAAAGTAGCAGAAATACTTAAACATAATCCGCATTTGAAATTTATTTGCATCGACGTTGCAAATGGTTATTCGGAGCATTTTGTACATTTTGTAAAAGAGGCTCGCGAGCGATTTCAGGATAAAGTAATAATTGCCGGTAACGTGGTTACAGGCGAAATGGTTGAAGAACTTTTATTGGCCGGTGCCGACATTATTAAAGTAGGAATTGGACCTGGTTCGGTTTGTACTACTCGTATAAAAACGGGTGTTGGTTATCCTCAACTTTCAGCAATTATTGAGTGTGCCGATGCAGCGCACGGTTTAGGCGGACAAATTATCAGTGATGGGGGTTGTGCCACTCCTGGTGATGTTTCGAAAGCATTTGGAGCCGGAGCCGATTTTGTAATGTTGGGTGGAATGTTTGCCGGTCACAACGAAAGTGGTGGCGAAACGGTTGAACGCAACGGAAAAAAATACCGCCAGTTTTATGGAATGAGTTCATCAACGGCCATGGATAAACATGTTGGTGGTGTGGCTAATTATCGTGCCAGCGAAGGTAAAACGGTTGAAGTACCTTTTCGTGGAGCCGTGGAAAATACTGTTCTGGATATTTTGGGTGGCATTCGCAGTACTTGTACTTATGTTGGTGCTTCAACATTAAAAGAGTTGACCAAACGTACCACTTTCATTCGCGTAGAAGAGCAGGAAACAGAGTTTACACAGAGTAGAAGTATTAAATTATTATACAATATTGAAAAAGCCGCTATGAGAAATTCATAGCGGCTTTTTGATTTATCGTTATTATTTGTTTTAAACCTCGCAAGAATCTCCCATACAATTGGGCTTTTCTGCCGGTTTAGGTAATAGTTTGAACCTGACTGCAAGAAAATATAACTTACATCCAACACAAATTCCAAAGGCAGTTTCGAGATATAACAGAACCAGGCAGATAATACATAACATACAAACCGGCTCGAAATACGATGCATCTTTTAACGTTAGAACTGACAATACGAATATTGCTGTTGACAACGCCAATCCTAAACTCCAGGCAAATTTCTTTTGAATAGCGCCAATGGGTAATGGAGATTGTTTACTGACAAACAGATATGCAATAATAACTGTGGGCGAGAACTTTGGATTAATAAATATTCCAATAACAAAATTCAGTACCAGAAAGCCTGCGATATAAGGTATTACGGCAAAACGCTGCAAAATAAATCCGTTAATCGAAGCAATTAATCCAAATAAAAACATAATACCGGCACTTGCACGCATTCGTCTTTCATCTAACACTTTAAAATTTCTTCCTTCAATATATTCTCCAAAAGTAACTAACGACATATTTTTTCATTTTGAATTTTCAATGGTGGCAAAGTTAATATCCAATTTCTATTTTGGTTGTTTAACAGCCGTAGAATGGTTCTATAATTCTGAATATTCTGTTTTTAATTTGGGACTTGCCACGAACCACTATAATCGCCTTTTATTTTAAGAAGGGCTTTTTCTAATTTTATGCAGACATAACGCTGAGTTGCGGTTGCATTCTTTGCCGGTATTAAGGGAATAATATACCTGATAGAGTTTAACGAGTTTTTATGAAATTATGAACAGTGCCTATTTCATCCATTTATTAAATGTTTACTGATCATCTTTTTTAGATCATCTTTTTTTATAGGTTTAACAATATAGTCATCACATCCAGCCTCTAATGCCTTTTCCCGGTCGCCATGCAAGGCATAGGCAGTTTGAGCTATGATGCTCACATCTTTATTGAATTCGCGGATTTTTCGGGTGGCTTCATAGCCATCCATTTTGGGCATTTTAATATCCATAAGAATAAGAGAAATCCCGGGATTATTTTTGCATAATTTAATGGCGTCCTCACCGTTTAAGGCATGTAATAATTCAACCTTTTCTCTTGATAATATCGTTTGAAAATAAAAAAAACTGTTTATATCGTCTTCTGCAATTAATATCAGACTTCCCGTTAACTTATTGTCCTGTAAAACAGTTTCGTCAATTGCTTCTTTTGCTTTCTGTTGAACCGGGCTATAATTTACTGAAAAATAGAATGTGCTTCCTTTCCCTATCTCTGATTCTACCTGTATTTTGCCACCCAGCATTTCGGCATAGGCTTTTGCAATGGTCAGGCCTAATCCCGATCCTTCGTGTGGCTTGGTAAAAGTTAAATCGGCTTGCTCAAATTGGTTGAATATTGCTTTCTGTTTGTTTTTAGGTATTCCTATTCCACTGTCTTTAACCGAGAATATAAGTGTATCATCGTGAAGTTGATAGCCAAACCTGATAAACCCCTGAGATGTAAATTTTAAGGCATTTTGTACCAGATTGATGAGTATAGACTCCAGTTTGATTTTATCGGTGTTTATTTTAGCTGCTTCACCTTGTAATTCAGCCGACATGCTAAAAATCAATCTCTTGTTTTCAGCTTCAGGCATAAAAAATTCCAGAAGATAGTCCATTAATTCATTGATGTCCACTTCAGAATAATGAACAGTTGGTTGTTGCGATTCAATTTTTGATATTTCGATGATATCATTTATTGTATCAAGTAACCGGTCACAGCTTTTCGTTAAAATAGTAGTAAATAAATTCTTCTGTTCATCTGAGAGTTCTGGGGTTTGTAGTAAATCGACAAATCCCATTATTCCATTCATAGGAGTGCGGATCTCGTGGTTCATATTGGCCAGGAATGCCGATTTTAGACGATTACTCTCTTCCGCTTTTTCTTTAGCATTAATTAAATCTTTTACCAATAATTTCTTCTCGGTTATATCCATAAAACTGACAACCAAACTTGTTTCCATGCCTTCTTCAACAACCGGTTGACATATACAGTGTATCGGTAATGAGGAGCCATTCTTACGAATAAAATAACTTTCTCCTGACCAGGCATGTCCTGCCTGCAATGTTATACAAACAGGGCATTCAAGCTCTTGGTATTCAGTATTATTTGGGTGTTTGTGATGCCAGAATGAGTGGCCGTATAAAGTCGTCAGTTCTTGTTCGCTATACTCAGACATGGAGATTGCAGCGGGATTAATAAAAGTGATTTTCCCATCTTTATCAAGACCAAAAATACCTTCACCAGCCGAGGCCAGGATCAGGGCATTTTTTTGTATTTCGACACGCAGTGCTTTACGTTCTTGTTCCAGCTCGCGAACTTTTTTTGTCAGTTTACGGGTAAGTGCTTCTTTATGCTT
>JABMPI010000355.1 GCA_013203755.1 Bacteroidota bacterium | reverse complement strand
GGGCGGGGAATATAAACCATGAGATCCTTCGACTTCGCTCAGGATCAGTTCGGCTAATTAATTTTGTTTCTCAAAATCAAAGCCTCACTGATTTAATAACCAGTTATAGTAACCGGCCCCAATAATCCGGCATCCCGAATTTCCCAAACCGAAGCATCGAAAGGTTTATAATCGATGTTTACCAAATTAATATCTTTAAATTTCCTCCAAATAATACCACGTTTATCCAAATCACGAATTCGGTTGGCTGCAACATTGGTTACCTCAATTTCCAATTTATTTTCCCCTTGAATCAGGTTTTCAAGTTTCATTTTAAAAACAGGTCCCAGCAAAGTACCAAGCTCTTCTCCATTCAAATTAACACGGGCACAATCTCTTACATCACCCAGATTTAAAATCGCAACATTTGACTTTTCACTCCAATTAAATTCCATAGCATATCTTGCCGATCCCGAATAGCGCCAACTTTCCTGATCTCCAATTTTGGTCCACGACAACAAATCATCAACCTGCAAATTCCCAGGATAAACAGGGCCGCCTTCAGTAAACTCAATTCTCCAGAGTCCACCATCAATAGTCGGTTGTTTTGTTCCTTCATCATAAAAAAAAGAGGGTGCTTCAACAGCTGTTTGCGCACATTTTATAAACAAAGCTTGTTCTCGTTCAAGCTGAATTCGAATTGAGTTTCCTTTTTTATCAGCCTTTGAAATTTCACCATTCATAGGGTTTAGAAAAACATACGATTTGGCAGAAGAATTCAGTTCCACCCATTCATCTTTCATTGTAGTTCCGGTGTTAAAAACCATATACCAATCCTCATTATTCAATTTCATTTTTAAATAATGAAAGCCTTTTTCAGCCAATGAATTTTCGCAGGAAACGTTATCGTTTGCAAGTAAAGCAATAACATTTCCAACCCATTTTCCTTTAGAAATAGTTGATTTCACTTCAGTTAACTGCCCCACCCTATTTTCAAGTTCATTCATGCCGGGAACACTTTTCGGCAAATATTCATCGAAATAAACTTTTCCTCCGTTTGCTATAAATTTCTCTAATTGCTTTAGTGTTGCTACCGGAATAAATTCCGTTTTCGGAATCACAATTGCTTTGTATGTAGAATTCCCTGAACTTACAATTTCACCATTTAATACTTTACAATTTAACAGTTGTTTGTCTGAAATATAATCATGAGTAAAACCTTCCCCCATTATTTTTTCCGACAGTTCAGAGATAGGATGATCATAAAACCAGCCTGCATCTTTATTTACTCCAATATGATTAAACATTCTTCCTTCGCTAGCTGCAACATCGTAATACGGCCAATAAATTAACAAATCGTTTTGCGATTTCGATTTTTGTAAAATGTTTTGCGAACGTTCGATGTATGTAAATAGCGTGGGCATTTCTCGCCACAGTGGGTTCCTGTTATTCAATTGTGTTGAAGCATAAAACAACCAGCCCGGCCAAACATCGTCCTCTGGCGAATAACACGTTCCATGAAAAAACATGTGATTTACCCCGGCAAGAAAAAAGCGATTCGTTGCTTGCACCAAATCTGATGGAGTAACTGTCCAATGCTCTTGCAGCCAGGTAAAACTTTCGGACGAAACCAATTTTTGCCCTGTTACATTTGCTGCAGAGGATGCAAATTTATTTACAAAAACATCTAATGAAGTTTCGTTTAAAGTTTGAAATATTTCTGTTTCTGGAATGTCGCACGCTGCATACAAATCCAAAATATTGCCCGGCGAACCGTGTGCCTGATTTCGGTTCATACTTTTGTGTTTATTCGCCCAGTTGGTCATGGGTTGAATAAACGACTCCAAAACCAAATCGGCTAATGTTTCGCGATAGTCTGATTTTACCCGTGCTACAATTTCTTTATCTTCGCAATCACCCGCCAAAACGTATAAGTATTCAGCTAAATTATAACCTCGTCGTTTTTCAAATTCTTCGGTAAAATGTGTTGTAAAATCACCTGTATATTCAAATGAATCATGAAAAAAGCAACGTAGTTTTCCTTCATCAATTCCCAATTTTTGCCAGAATTCATTTAAATACCAATCTGTAATTTCTTTATTAAAAGTATCAATCGCCCAGCCAGCACCGCCTTTTGCCGGGCGCTTCACCTTGTTTCCACTGTTTATTCTGAGTGCAACGTAAACAGTTCCTCTGTTGTTGGCTTTAAATTTTACTTCGGGTTTTAAAACCTGAGTTTCACCATCGAGAGAAACAAAAGATATTGCCGCAGCATTTTCCATTTCTTCAGAAAGTTCCCAGCTTTCACCAGCTTTCAAGTTGAACTTTTCAACCCTTAAATTCCACAATCCTTTTTCCTGAGGAACAAATGGCCCTCCACAGCGCCAGCCACTTCCGGGAGGTAAATCAACACCCAATCCTAATTTATTAGCCTCTGCAATTGTAAATTTTAACATCTCTATAAATTCCGCCGACAAATAATCAATGTCCCGCTCTTCCTCTCCAACTACCCCATAAATTGGCGTAATTTCTACACCTCCAATTCCGGCATCTGCAAATTCTTGTAATTCACGTTTAATGTTCTCCTTATCAACTGCACTGTTTGGCCACCACCAACGCGTCCAGGGTTTCGATTCTTGTGTAGGTTCAGGCCAGTTTACTTTTTCTGAAGAACAGGAAACTACAAATTGACTGGTAATAAATACCATTAAAAAGAGGAGTAATTTTGAATTCATTAGTTTTATTTAATTTTTTCAAATACAAGTTTACAACGCATTCAAGATGACATAAAAAATACATTGTTTAAAAATTTTGCCCTAAAAATAGATATTTAAGCCCAATGATTTAGAATTCACCTCCCGAATTATTAGATTAGCAGCATATAAAACCAATAAATTCTAAAAAATGACAAACAAAACAAACAGAAGAGTATTTCTAAGAAACACACTGGCAACTGGGGCTGGCATGGTTCTTTTACCTACAATTATTCCGGCATCTGCTCTCGGCAAAGACGGACATGTTGCAGCAAGCGAGCGAATTGTAATGGGATTCATAGGCGTTGGTTCTCAGGGAACCGGCAACATGAA
This sequence comes from Bacteroidota bacterium, assembly GCA_013203755.1. Classification (GTDB taxonomy): domain Bacteria; phylum Bacteroidota; class Bacteroidia; order Bacteroidales; family Prolixibacteraceae; genus Draconibacterium. The sequence goes on along the minus strand of JABMPI010000355.1, from coordinate 7,915 downwards.
AAACCTGCTTCGAAATCCGGAAGTGCAAGTTGTATCGGTTTGCGATGTTGATAAAATGAACCGCGATAGAGCAACCGGCATTGTAGGTGTTGCATACGACAATAAAGATTGTACCAACCATTTAGATTACAGAGAGTTTCTGGCAAAAGAAAAGTTGGATGCAGTAGGAATTGCACTGCCCGACCATTGGCATGGGATTATTTACACAGCAGTAGCAAACGCAGGGTTGGATGTTTATGCAGAAAAGCCACTTTGCCGCACCATCGACGATGGGATTGAAATTGTAAAGGCGGTTGAAAAAAATGATATCGTTTGGCAAACCGGAAGTATGCAGCGGTCGAGCGGAGAATTTTTCCGAGCTGTTCAGTTGTTACGAAACGGTATTATTGGCGACGTGAAATATGTAGAAGTTGGATTACCAAATGGCAACAGAGATAAAATGGCACCTCCTTCTACCGATATTCCTGAAGGTCTGGATTGGGATTTCTGGTTAGGACCAGCACCCAAAGTACCTTTCCGTGGGGTTTTCCATTGGAACTGGCGTTGGATTATGGATTACTCGGGCGGTCAATTAACAGACTGGGCAGGTCACCACATCGACATTGCACTTTGGGGGACAGATTTGGAACACACCGGACCTGTTGAAATTGAAGGAAAAGGAAATTACCCAAGAAAAGGAATTTACAATACGCCGGTTGAATACGACATAATGAACACCTTTGAAAACGGTTTGAAAATGCGTGTTGCAAACAACAGCAAACTTGAACACGGAGGCGGTGCAACATTCTTTGGTACCGAAGGATGGATAAATGTTGATCGGGGCAGATTAATTGCCAGCGATCCGAAATTACTAGATGCCGAAATTCCTGAAAATGGATACATGCCTTACCGCAGTAGAAACCACTTTACAAACTTTACCGAATGTGTAAAAAGCAGGGAAGAACCAATTGTTCCGGCACGAACTGGATTACGAGCAATTAGTGTGGCTTTGCTTGGTGAGATTTCAATGCTTACCGAACGAAAAATCAAATGGGATCCAGAGAAAATGGAAATTATTGGAGACGACATGGCAAGCAGATTATTGAAGCGTCCTTATCGTAAACCATGGAAAATTTAAATTTGAAAGAAAAAGGAATTAGCAACAATCAAATTGAAAGATAGGAAGATTTTTAATTGACTCGTAAAAACTTCGGTCTTCGGTCTTCCAACTAAAATATAAATAAAATGAAACGAAAAAATATATTGCAGGTTATAGCACTTATCCTATTTGCTGTAACACTTTTTACCTCTTGTACTTCGAATAAACCAGAAAATCTAAATGTTGAAAATGCAAGAATCAAAGCCTTAATTGTAAACGGGCAAATGAATGCTTCGCACGACGATAAAGAATCGTCTCCAATTATAGAAAAGATACTTGAATTAACAGGTGAATTTAACGTCGAAGTGGCAACCAGTCCTGCAAAAGGGAATGACATGAGCACTTTCAAACCTCAGTTTTCTGATTACGATGTTGTAATTATTGATTACGATGGGGATGAATGGCCGGCAGAAACAAAAACCAACTTTGTAGATTATGTGAAAAATGGCGGTGGTGTTGTAATCGTACATTCATCCGACAACGCATTTCCGAATTGGGTAGAGTACAACGAAATGATTGGTTTAGGCGGCTGGAATGGCCGTAACGAAAAAAGTGGCGATTACGTGTATTGGGAAAAGGGGAAAGTGGTACGAAGCGATACCATTGGAACTGGTGGTTCGCACGGACAACAAGTTCCGGTATTAGTTCAAACTCGAAATTTGGAACATCAGATTATGAAAGGACTTCCAACAAGCTGGATGCATGGTCAAGATGAATTATACGGAAATTTAAGGGGCCCCGGTAAAAACGTGAATATCTTGGCAACTGCTTTTTCAGATCCAAAAACCAATGGCACAGGTAAAAACGAGCCTGTATTATTTACTATCAAATATGGCGAAGGAAGAGTTTTTCATACTGTACTGGGGCATGTAAATGGAAACGGACCACACATTCAAATGCAATGCGCTGGATTTATAACTACGCTTCAACGTGGTGCTGAATGGGCTGCTACCGGAGAAGTTACTCTGCCAATTCCTGCAGAGTTTCCCAATTATGCCAGTTGGATACTATGGGAAAATTTTCAACCACTAACCTTAGAACAACTTGTAGCAGAAATTAAGGATTACGAGTTAGGAGATAGCCGCGAACACCTTTCAGCTTTATCGGTACGAATTAGAAAAAGTGATCAGAAGCCTAAAACATTAAAAATGTACGAAAAAGCGATGATTGAGATTCTAGAATCTGACGCAAATGACGATGCTAAAAAACAGATTTGCAGAGAACTAGGAATTTGGGGTACCAAAAGTGCAGTTCCGGCGTTGGAAAAATTAAAATTAAACAAAGATTGTAACGAAATGGCTGAATATGCTTTGGAAAGAATTCAAGGTTAGTATAAAGTCAAACAAAAGAAGTTGTTAAGATATACCAACTCTTGACTTACTTCGAAAATAAGAATCAAAAACAACCATTAAAGTCAGGGCTAAAGATCTTATCTTTAGCCCTGACTATTTTATAGATTTCAACTGAAACATTACAATATGAATATTAAGAACCTACTAATCCTATTCTATGCAATACTCACATTTTTATCTTGTGGAAACAAGAATACACCAACCTCAAGCGAAAAACCAAATATTATTTGGATAACCACAGAAGACATCAGTCCACAACTGGGATGTTACGGATACGATTACGCACACACGCCGGTTTTAGACCAGTTAGCGGCAGAAGGAGTTCGATATGACAATGCCATTGCCTCCGCGCCAGTTTGTGCTCCGGCACGCTCGTCTATTATTACCGGCATGCACCAATCCTCCATCGGATCGCACCACATGCGTTGTAAAGGCTGGTTTCCTGCTGAATTTAAATATTACCCACAGTACTTGCGCGAAGCAGGTTACTTTTGTACAAACGATAACAAAGAAGACTACAATGTAACCTACAACTCAGCTGAAATTTGGGATGAATCGGGGAAAAATGCGCATTGGAGAAATCGCAAGGAAACGAGTCAACCTTTTTTCGCAGTTTTTAACTTTACCGGAACGCACGAAAGCGCAACCAACAAAAAGGAAAAACACGAATCGATTGTAAAAGACTTACCCAAAGAGATAATGATTAAACCGGGCGAAGCTCCACTTCCACCTTATTTCCCCAACACCCCAATTGTACAAGAATTATGGGCACGATACAACAACAACATTACCGCACTCGATAAATATGCCGAAAATATTCTTATTCAATTAAAAGAAGATGGTTTGGAAGAAAATACCATTATAATTTTTTATTCCGATCATGGTGCCGGAATTCCAATTCATAAGAGATGGTTGTACGATTCAGGATTAAAAGTACCGTTTATTGTAAAAGCGCCCGAAAAATATAAAAACCTGATACCACATAAACATGGTAATCCAACAGACGAACTGATAAGTTTTGTTGATTTGGCGCCAACCGTATTAAACCTTGCGGGTATTCCAATTCCTAAAAATATGCAAGGGAGAGCATTTCTGGGAACAAACCTTTCTGAGGAAAGGGAATTTGTTTATTCTTCGCGCGACAGAATGGACGAGCGTTACGACATGCAACGATCTGTTCGCGACAAAAAATACAAATACATTCGCTATTACGAGTTTCCAAAACCTTTTATTCAGTATATGAATACACCTGAGCAAGGAGAAATAATGCAATCCATAAGAAGTAGTTATACCAATGGAACATTACCCGAAGCCGGAGTAAAATTAATGGCTCTTAAAAAGCCGGTGGAAGAGCTGTTTGATTTGGAAAAAGATCCACAAGAATTAAACAACTTATCAGAAAATGCGGAGTACAAAGCTATTCTGGATAAAATGCGGAGGGCGCACATGGATTGGTCGGTTAAAATTGCAGATGCCGGATTAATACCTGAGCCAATTTTACGTGAATGGGAAACAAAATACAACAAGCCCATTTATAATATTCTTAGAGAAAATGATATTCCTATCGATAAAATTCAGGAAGTTGCCTTGGGAAGCGACATCAATCTTTTTACAAAAAACTTAGCGCATAAAAACGAAGTAGTTCGCTACTGGGCAGCCACCGGAATTGGGAATTATGCAAAAACCGGGAGTAAAGATATTTTCTCAAAATTAAACTTGCTATTAACCGATGAATATCCGTTGGTTCAGGTAGCTGCAGCGCGTGCCTTTTGTATTCTTGACATGGAAAGCGAAGGGTTAAAAACACTTGCAGCTCAATTAAAAAACAGCAACGAATGGACACGCTTAAACTCAGCTTTGGTTTTAGATGAAATTGGTGAAAAAGCCCGCCCAGTTATTGCTGATATGCAATCGGTAATGAACGATGAAAACAAATATGTTGTGCGGGTGGCCAACCATGCTTTAAATCAATTGCAGGGGACAAATAACATCGTAAAATAATAATTTGAAGAAAACAATATTTGACTTTGTGTAGAAAGAAACAGGATGTAATTCTAACAGCAAGTTTATTGACTGGCTCTGAACAAGTACAATTATTTTTTTCTATAAAAATTCGATTAATACAATAAAAATGAGAAATCAAAAAATCAGCCTCCTTTCGTTTTGCCTTTTGCTTGTTGCATTTGCAGGTCAACTAAAGAGTCAACCCACAAATAACAGCACATTTAAAAGCATTCAACAATTTGATATTCTCCCAGGAAACAGCGCGGAAACAAATCAAATAAACCTACAAAAAGCCATCGACTGGGCAGCAAAAAGTGGAGCAGCTTTATTTGTCGATCCGGTTGAAAAGCCCTATGAAATTGCAGGTGGAATTGTACTAAAAAAGAATGTTTCGCTAATTGGTGTACATGGCCCCGTTCCCAGAGGAACAAAACACCCTGAATTGAAAAATCCTGTGGGCAGTGTTTTTGCCATTCGCGATCAATCAAAACCGTTTATTACCGTTGAAAGCAGCACTCAAATAAAGGGGATTCAGTTTTGGTATCCAGAACAAACAATGGATAAACCTGATGAAATAATTGAATACCCAGCAACAATACAAGTTTCAAAAACCAATAAAACTGAAGGTGTTACTTTAAAGAACCTTACATTTTATGGCGAATATCTGGCAATGGATTTTAACGCCTCACAAAAAAATGCCTGCGAATTAATTTTAATTGAACATTGCCACGGATATCCTTTAAGCGGTGAATTTATTCGAATCGATTATTGTTACGATATTCCCAGAATATTGCATTGTCATGTAAATCCGGCGATTCAACGTCAACTGGGCGGACAATATCCAAAGCAAATTGTTGATGCAGTAGTTGCTAAAAAAAGTTTTACTTACGCCATTAATCACACAGACAACGCCCAACTAATGGATGTGTTCACCTTTGGTGCTTACGGCGGAATTTATTTGGGACCTGCGACCTACGGACAACTTACCAACTTTAATCTTGATTGCGTTACCATTGGAATTCACAAATTGGGTGATAACAAACGAAATAGAAACTGGATGATAGCCCAGGGATCTATTATCGCAAATACCGGAGATAAAATAGAAGATATTCATCCAATTCTTGTGGAAGGAATGGGACACACAGCTTTATCAAATGTAGAAGCATTTTCAGGCGACAATGGTGCACTCACCAATTTGCATGGCTCGTGGGATTTTATGACCGTCCGCGGAAAAGAAAAGTGCACAGTTAGCATAATCGGTTGCCGAATGCGAAATTATGCTTCTGAAAATCCTTTGACAATTGAAAATCCAAATGCTAAAATTCAGGCAATTGGTTGTTTTGATGGGATGGATGAGATTTTTAATATCACTATTAACAATTAGAATCATAAACAAACCGACTAGCGGTATGAAACCGTTTGACGGATAAGAAAGCAGTAACATCAAATTAATAACTTAACTGATTGTCCCCTTTTTTGTTGCAAGTTCAAGTTCAGTGTTTATTTCACCACCCCACCCCGTGTAAACCGGGGCACCCCTCCTTCAAAAAAAAAGGAGGGGAATTTAAGAACCTTGAACTATCATTTGTATTTCATAAGATTAAATAAAGCACGAAGTTTCTCCTCCTTTTTCTTCCAAGGAGGAGTGGGTTTTTGTGAGGCACGAACAAAAAGTCGAAGTGGTAGAATATTAGCCACCCGTCAAGCGGTTCTACACCGCTAGACGGATTCATCACTCTTCATCCGCTCCCATTCACCCCAAATAAAGCCATTTCAAAATATCCCTTAGTTAATACTCATAATGTTAATCCCAAATAAGAAACAGGCATCCCAATAACCAGCAAACAAACAACTATTTCATCAATCATCACTATTTTTAGGATGAATTATAATTCACATTCAAAAATGAAATCAAAAAAATGGATTCTGTTTTTACTCCCGGTTTTGGTGATGGTTGGAATTTTTGCACACAAACCAAACGCAACTTACCTGCTTGGAGAAGCACGTTGGAGATACGACAAACTTCCTGAGAGTAATATTGAGGTTCCAACAGAAAGAACAATTCAATGGAATTCTGAGTCGGAGTTTGCAACCCGATTAATACAGGAAGAGTTAAAAAGAGAAGTTGCCAAAGTCTGGGATAAGGATAAAAAATCAGGTTCTCCAAAAGCCATACTCAGACAGTTTTTGGCTGAAGAAAACATTCCGGAAGTAAACCGTTTAATGCAAGAAATGCAGCCCTGGGGAACTTCCGGTTCTGCATGGTTATTAAATCCAAACGGAGGGTATAACTTCGCGTTAACACCGTTCACAACCATCCTTTATCTGTTTGATGATAAACCAGATATTCTATACCCCGCAACAAAAAAACACCTTCTGGAAGTTTTGCTTATAAACGAAGGTGGAGATTTTTCTGATGCCGTGCCAAATATGTTGGGTCGTGTAAAAGACTCGGAGAATCATATTTTGATGGCGCAGGGATCGAAATACCTCAAAAACCATTACATGTGGCTTCACGGAAAACGGGATAAAAAATACAACAACCTAACAAATGGCATGGAAGAAGGCATATTAAACCTTCTAAACGAACATAAAGAATTAGGCCTGTATGAGTTCAACTCAGTGCCTTACTCCGCTTATGCCATTACGCCTCTGTTAAATCTGGAAGCTTTTGGCTCGGATGCAGTTCAAAAATCTGCCCTCGATGTTTTGGATTACATTTGTTTTACTTACGCCCTGGGAAGTTACAACTTCAAATACTACCCACCCTTCCGCAGAAGACTGGACAGACATAAAACCACGTCATTATCAAAAGATTACGAGACTGTTTTTATGAAATCGTGGTTGAGTTTTCATCCAGAAATTAATTATAATACTCCAGTAAAAAACGGCAATAACCATGCGATGATGGCGGTTGCATTTCCTTATCGTCCGGCAGATAAAGTGGTTGATTTAATCTTTGATAAATCGCAAGAGTATTTTGTAAAGTTGGGACACGGAGTAAAATCATGCCCAGAAATTTATTCTGCCGGAGCAGGTTATTTGCTTAGCGCGGGAGGTGCCAACCAGGGAAAATGGTCGATAATAGTTGCTCGCCCAACCTGTCTCTTTTTGGATGATGATGCTGAAGAAATAACAGATGTTATTCATTTAAAAGGGAAAGGCAAGAACTTTATGAAATGGAATGACACCGGCGTATACAAAGACTTTGCCTGCACAAATGGCACCATTTTTATTCCCGAAAAATATAAAATTGTTGCTGAAAATAAATTATGGAAAATTTATAATGTGGATGAAAACCTTTCTGTTGCCGTTCACTCTTCAAACAATTTAAGCATTTTATCCATTTGCAAAAATCAAAATCCAAAAACATTAGCCAGTAATTTACTGGAGAATAATTCAGAAATAAATAAATTGCATT
>JABMPI010000354.1 GCA_013203755.1 Bacteroidota bacterium | reverse complement strand
TAAGCGTTCAAGAACTCAAACAGATATTCAAGTGTGGTTAAATTTCCTGTTCGCTTTTTTCCTTGGTCACTTTTCAGCACCGTTGACGAAATGATGGGAATGCTTTTATCGTCTTTCAGATTGCTGATAAATAATGTAGAATGTTCAATATCTGTGGGCTCGAAAAGTGATGAATTGAGATAAGGAACTTTCTCGAAAAGTTGTTTTACATCTGGGTTTCGTTCGTCATATTTCTTTGCCAAAACTTGAAAAAACAGACTGTTCAGGTCGTCATAGTTTTTGATTTTATCAAGGTTGAGAAACGAATACGATTTGTCGCCTTTGTGATAGGTGATGAGTTGGGCTTCCAACAATTTGAGAAACAGAATACGGTTTACCCAAATGATGGAAAGTTCAAGTGCCACATTAAAAAGTTTTTCCTGTTGGGTGTTTCCAAATTGGCTAGGGCGGTCTAAACGGTTCAGTTTGTCTAAACTGTCCAATTGGATAATGGCATCTTCTAAAATGCTACCTGAATTTCGCTCTCCTTCCTTGTCTCGCCCGATTAGTCTTTTGCTTCCTTCTTTGGTTTCTGTTAAGCCTATAATGTGTAACAGTTCGCTGTAAAAGCTTTTGTCAAGGCTGTTGCTGTCGTTGGTGAACGGAAGTTTTAACAAATGCTCTGGCGAAAGCAATTTGAAAAGGGCGATGAGTTTATTATCGTCTGCCTTATCATCATTCCGAAGTGGTTTCTGATAATCCTGTAAATTGAAGTAAGTAAAATCAATTTCGGTAGTGATGTTGGCAATAAAAGGTTCGGCAATTTGCTTGTAGAAAAAGTCGGTTTTGGTATCAGCCAATCGGCCACCTTCAAAGTCGTTGAATTGTATTACAAGGTTTTTGTTTTGAGCAAACAGTCTGTCGAAAGTAGTAGCATCAAAAATGAACCATTCGTTGATGTTGGTGATTACCAAGTGTTTTACTTCAAGATTTTTGTGCGTAATTCTCTCCCTTAAATAGTAAAGTATCAATTCTTGAAAAGACTTTGCATTTAGCATAGAAATCATTTGCTGATGTGTATCCCCATCAGCGAATGGTTTTACCATCTCACTTTTGTTGGTCGGCTTTTTGGCTTCTATGATTACACCAACTGAACTTGTTGCTTTGTCTCCGTTATGGATTACAAGGTCGTTTCGTCCTTTGGTGTTTACAAAGTGATTCGGGTCGTAGTAGGTCTTTTTAAGAAAGTCAATGACAAGGTTTTTATGGAACTCTTCAGATTCCGTGTCATTTGTCCTGTCAAGTAATTGAATTAGATTGGTCTTGAAACCTTCAATTTCAGGTCTGTGCGGCTTTACTTTTAAAAATGCTTTGTTAAGTGCCTTTTTTGGTTTCAATTTGTTTATATCCATTTAGTGGATTTCTTTCTTTTCAGTCGTTTGAATTACTTTTTATTCTTAGTCTGTCTGTCAGTGTGTTGGAAAAAAAATGGCTGTGCACTCCTGAAAAAACACTCTCTATTATTTCAATCTAATATAGTAATTATTTCATAAATATTTGTGATGTTTCATTGAATAGAATAATAAAGGTGCTAAACCTGTTCGATAACATACTATCTAAGCGGAGTTACCAAAAGCGATATTCTTTTTTGCCTAAAAATCAAATTCAATGTCCAAAATTATTGCTACCTTTAATAACCTTCCGGGAAAACAATGGACAAAATACTATTAAGTTAGGCACAACTCATGAACCACTATTACATTGGAAATAGCATCGTAACAGAAGACTCCATAAATCAAAACAATAGAATTAGGATTATTCGTTTTGACAATGATAATTACTATATGGAGTTTAAAGATCTTGAAGGTCCTTTTAATTCAATTATGGATCTTAAAAAGGGATCGAATATTTTTAAAGACTTAGCAAAATCTGATCAAAAAAACACAAAATGGATATTGAAAGAAAGTAATATCATTAATTGCTCAAAATTAATTTTCACCAAAGGAAACAAAGTAGTATCCAGAGATTTTATAAAACTAATGGAGCATTCAATGAGGGGGACCATTCGCTCTAAAGAAATCTTAGGAATACACTATTTTGATAAAGATAAAATGGAAATATTGAATCTAACTGACTCTGAGGATGAGAATCAAGTCTGGAAAGCGAAAGTAAAAGTATTCGATCTTGAAAGTAATGAGTCATATATTAAAGAATCAACTTTCTTTCCAAAATCGTGGTCGCTGACAAAATTGTTTCATGAATGTGATTATGCGTATTTAAACAAAGTTAAGATAGAAGAAAAGAAATATATTTATGAATCCACAACTCCTAGTGGAGTCCCTGTAGAAATAGTTATTAAAAATGAAATTGTAAAATCGATATATCCAATTTATAATAAATAGAGTATGTGCCTAATAAATAGGACTTCATGTGGCCGGCACGGCCTAGCATAAGCCTTTTGCCAAAGGCTTTGTACACATCCTTCGCAAGGAATAAAAGAATATTCCATAAACAAATATTTCTTCCTGTTTTCCGAGCAAATTTCAATGCAAAAATATAAACTTGCTTATAATCAGTTATATAAGTCATTAATATTTTGTTTTTCGGGTGTCCCGACTAAATCTTGAATTATGGAAAGTTAAAAGATGCTAAATTATAAAGTTCATATATTCAATATGTTATGAATATTTTTTTCATTCTTATATAAAATAATTTGATTGTGGTTGCACATTTTTTCATTTGGGTGTCTTTTTCGGAAAACAGGAGTAATGAGTCATATATTAAAGAATCAACTTTCTTTCCAAAATCGTGGTCGCTGACAAAATTGTTTCATGAATGTGATT
>JABMPI010000353.1 GCA_013203755.1 Bacteroidota bacterium | reverse complement strand
TTGCAAACCAATTTCCACAAAGGAAGTTTGCCCGGATGGCGGAATAGGTAGACGCGCTGGATTCAAAATCCAGTTCTGGCAACGGAGTGGGGGTTCGATTCCCCCTCCGGGTACTGATCGAGAGATCGCAAAGGAGAAAGCCTTGTATTTACAGGGCTTTCATCGTTTGCAGGAGGTGGAAACAGGTAAAATATTCATTCAAATTTCAGTTTTCATCCAAATTTCATTCTAAAAATGCCTACAGTAAAAGTTTTTCTAAATACCGGTTATAAGAAGAAAAATGGCGAATGCGCTGTTTACCTTATTGTGCATATCGATTACAAATCGTTGAAATTTAATACTGGCGTAAGCTGTCTTGAGAAAAAATGGAATGAAAAAACCTTAAAAATTAAAGGAGCTTCAAAAACGGTTAAGGATGATAATCTGATTATCGCAAACAGTGTTGCCCAGATGAATGACATATTTGTTCGGTACAGACTGCAGCACCAACATCTAACTCCAGAGCTGTTGAAAAACGAGTGGAAAAACCCTACTCGAAGGATTGATTTTTACAAATTTTTCGAAGAAGCAATCGCTGAAAGGAAAAAAGAAATAAGGCCGCAGACTTATAAAAATCACAATTCGGAAATAAATAAGCTGAAGATATTTAAACCTGTGCTGGCATTTTCTGAATTCAATCCCGACTTCCTTGCGAAATACAAACGTTGGTTAAAAACAGAAAAACAGAATTCTATTAATTCTATCCATACTGCAATGAAGGTGATTAAGACCTACATTAATATTGCCATTAAAAAAGGTGTTATTTACGATAATCCTTTTTTGCATGTAAGAACAAAACAGACAAAGCCAGAAAGATTTTTTTTAAGTTCTGACGAGTTGCGGGAAATGTGGGAGCTGTACAATAACGAAATATTAAGCGAAAAGAAACAAAAGGTATTGCGGCACTTTTTATTTATGTGCTTTACTGGTTGTCGAATTTCGGATTTTAAAGCACTTACCCAAAATGAAGTCAGAGATAAATTACTGATTTATTATCCGGTAAAAACCGCAGGAGTTAAAAACGTGCCGGTTAAAGTTCCCTTGAGTCGTTATGCCAAACAACTAATTAGCGACGAAAACTATTTAAGTAACTTTCTTTTCGATGTAATTTCGGAGCAGAAGATGAATAATTATATCAAAAAGATTGCCGGTACTATTGACATAGAAAAACCGTTAACAAACCACAGTGCCAGGCATACATTTGCAACTGTTTGGTTAGAAAAAACGCATGATTTAGCTGCATTAAAGGAGTTGCTGGGCCATTCGAGCATTACAGAAACAATGAAATATGTACACATTACAGATGAAATGTTAATGAACCAAATGGATAATTTCGAAGCCAATATTTTTAAATAAAAAACATCCCGAACAGTTTTTTCTCCCACTCTTTAAAAGTCAGTCTTTCCCGCTTCCGAATATTCTTTCCCATAACGATGTTTTGTTTGTACTGTTATTACTGGTATCAATTATTGTGGTTTCAGGAATTAATAATTCCTGATTTTCCACATCCATTTTATTGTTCAGATCCAAAACTATACTCCCCCCTTTTTTTGTGCGCATTTTTTCGAAGTCGTTGTTTATCGAGTACTTCGCAATTTTCGCCAGCTCGGTAATGGTTGCGTCTTTTGCCGCATTTTGCTTTTGCATAAATTCAATTTGTGTGGTGTAAGTGGGAATAATAAATAGTTTCAGAATCAACCAGAAACCCAAAATGGTTACGGCCATCGAGCCAAGTATTAGTACCCTGTTTTCAACTTGGTTTGTTAAACTCATTTCATTGTACGTTTTAAAAGATTATCATATTCATCGATAAACAATTGCCCGTTAAGGCAATAGTCGCTTATTGCGGCGATGCTCGATTTGCTCCGCATCTTTTTATAAAAGCCCTGCCCTTCTCTGGATCCTGCCGAATTGGTGTTCCCCTCCAGGGTGTAGTAGTTGTTGTTGTCTTCGCCAATAATCATTACAATGTGCCCGTAGCGTCCCAGGCTTTTGTAATAGATAGCCCCAACCATTCCGGGCTGAACATTAAATTGTTTATCTCCCCACTCGCGCCGCCAAACTATATTGCGTTTAAACCAATTGGTTACCCTTGCTGAATGAGGTGCTGGAATATTGGCATCGTAATGAATTTTTGCCTGCGAGCTTGCACACCAGGGGTAACCACGGTTGCCAGCCAATCCACAAAGTCTCATACTTTCCGAAATACGTGGATGATCGTTGTTGCCTGTAAGCTCAAACACACCCAACCAGGTGCGGGCTTCGGCAATAAGAATTTGTGAAGCTCCTTTTCGTATTTTGGCAATTTTAGCTATGCGTTTTTCGCTTACATCCCGAACAGGATGAGCGCAAACACAGCTAAATAAACAAGCCGTTGCCAAAAGGCATAATGAAATTTTTCTTTTTCCGTACATTCTTTCCATCCCTCGTTTTCGCCAATACTGGCGTATTTATATGATTTTGGATATTGAAAACTGTAGTAGATCCGAATCAACGACTCGGCCAGTAAGAACACCACAAGGGCAGGAACAATTTTCGAAATCTTCTCCGGGGTCATGGTCGCCCAGTTAAATACAGTGGCAATATGGTCTTGAAAAATTGCAATTAATATGGCCAGCGGTAGGGTCCACAGGTTGTGGTACTTACCCAATAGTTTTTTCATCGGTATATTTTTTTGGTTTGATATACTTGTTGTTAATCCAATTCACCAAGATTTTGCCAATGGCGGCAGCTATACCACATAAAAAGGCCATTAATAGAGAGAAAAGTATGCTTTTGAAAGATTCCCATGAGGTTATGAAACCTAATATAGCGCCAAGGGCAGGAGTGAATATTTTTGCTATCATCTTCACTTTTTTATTCAAATGTAAGAGGTGAATTGCAAAATGAAAAGGACAGAATATTACACTTGTTCGATACTTTTTATACTATGATTATCATCAAACAATGATAAGATCGCATCCAAAAACATTCCCCATTTGGTCGATTGAAATCGCCATTCCAAAAAAATACTTTTTGACTTTGCTCCAACTGTCAAACATTGCGACAATGAATCCAATTGGAGCAAGGATTACGAACAGGAACAATGCCGTAATAAAAAGAAAAATATACTTCACTATAAGTTCCT
>JABMPI010000352.1 GCA_013203755.1 Bacteroidota bacterium | reverse complement strand
GGTTAGAGCACCTGACTCATAATAAGGTGGTCCCTGGTTCAAGCCCAGGTGGGCCCACACCAATAAACAAGGCACTTTCAGCAATGGAGGTGCCTTCGTCATTTCAGGGTGGGTACAACATAGGTACAACAAAACAGTCAGACCAAAACCATCAAAAATTACCAAATACAAAGTACATTTAAATGTTATTCAACATTTTCCCAGACAAATCATACCAATTGATAGTCAATTATATGACAATTGCATTTTTCATTTGATTTCATTTGTTTGAATACCTAAATTTAATGCACTAATTATCAATGCCATTGAAAAAAGAAAAAGGTGTTTTTAATTGATGGAGTTTATGCTCAAATACATTAAAATGGAAACAATCATTCGGAAATCAGGACTGCTTATATTTTTGCTCAATCAAAAATTGAGGATGTTGTTTCATGTGCGGATTTTAAGGAACCACAATACAATTATCCTGTTTATCCTGCTTATGTGTTTTACTACTCTATTAATTGGTTTTTGGGGAATTGGTTTTTCAATCAATAAAATAATACTCTACTCGACCATAACCATTATTGCATTGTTCTTGGCTTTACTTTTAATTGGTTCATTGAATGAAGCAAAGAGGCTAAAAAAGAATGGTCTTTTTTCCTACTTTCAATTTAACCGAAGTAACCTCAATGGAATTTCATTAGTCGATTTGGGATTCTCTTTAGCTGACCTTGAAAAATTCAACCTTATCTTGAATAACATCCAGCCCAATGAGAAAATAGATTTTCACTTGGTTTCCGATAACCGTACAGCAGCCGATTATAAAAAACTCTTCCGGATTTTACATCTACTTATTATTGGTGGCATTAAAGATTTCAAAAAGGAACGCAAAGAAAAACTCTTTAAATTCATCCAATCAACTTTCACTTTAAACGGCTCAGAGGTAAATATGGCAAGTTTGAACTCGCGGTTTTCAGAGTGGGTGAATGAAAGTGAAACGGAATTTTCTGAAAATCTGAAGCCTTTTCAAAAAATCCTTTCCCGATAGAGGGTATTTCTCCCGTAATTAGCCCGTAATTCAAATTACCTTCTTGATTGACAGGCATATGCACCTATATATTTGCTGATGAAATTGTAACGCATTAAGCGTCATTTATCAACAAAAATATAACGATATGGAAAATCAAGTAATCCTTTCAAAAGAAGTTCTAAGCGAACTCAAACAGATTAAAAGCCTGCTCTTCGAGAACAAAACAGTTTTAAACGTGGAAGAGCTGGCCCAATACACAGGGCTATCCAAAAGCAAAATCTACAAACTGCTTAGCAAGAAACTAATCCCGACCGGGACAAATGCCAACATCCGGCAAAAGTTCTTTTATAAAGAAGACATTGACCAATGGTTAATGGGCGTGTCGAAAGATGAACTGGAAACTGAGGAAGAATTCAACCAGCTTCTTTCCAGAAACCGGAAGTATTAATCCTCACAATTGAATCTGTTATGAGCGATATGCAATATATCCGGGTTGGAACTTCTTATTTCAAGAAAGTAAAAGCCCCAACAATTTCGGGCGACTTTAACGAAATCCTTGTGCCGTGGAATATTGAGACCATTAAACAAGATTATGGGAAAACATTTGTTGCAGATATTCCCAAATACGATGGTTTTGCCTGTATCCCAAGCCACACTCATTTTCAGCAAATCTGCTCAGGGTTTTACAACAAATATTCACCACTTAGCAACAAACCAAAGGAAGGTTCAATTAAAGTTTCAGAACTTTTTGTGAAACACATTTTCGGCAATCAATTTGAATTGGGTTTCGACTATTTGCAATTGCTATATCAAAAGCCCGTTCAGATTTTACCCATTCTTTGTTTGGTGTCAAAAGAGCGGTCAACTGGGAAAACGACTTTTCTGAAGTGGCTTAAAACCATATTTGAAAACAACCTGACGTATTTGACAAACGATAGTTTTGGCAGCCAGTTTAATTCAGACTGGACAAACAAACTTCTGATTTGCATAGATGAAGTCCTATTCAATAAAGAAGAATTGACCGAACGAATAAAATACCTGAGTACAACCAACTACAATAAGTTGGAAGCAAAAGGCAAGGATAAAATTGAAGCAGAATTCTTTGGCAAGTTTATCCTCTGCAGCAATAACGAAGACAACTTTATAAAAATTGATGCAGCTGAAGAAAGGTTTTGGGTCAGGAAAATTACAAAGTTTAAACTGGAAGATACCCACCTACTCCAAAAACTGATTACAGAAATTCCTGCGTTTCTGTTTTTCCTGAACAATCGGAACCTATCAACTCCCAATCATACCCGGATGTGGTTTACTCCATTGCAAATCAGAACCAAAGCTTTACTTAATTTAATAAAGCACAACCGCAGCCGAGTGGAAAAGGAGCTTGCTAATATCCTATTAATGGTAATGGATAAATGCGATTTGGAAGAAATCGATTTTTGCCCCCTGGATGCCATGTATGCCGTTAACCAAACAAGGGTAAAAACTGACCTCACCCAAATTAGGCGATTACTAAAAAATGAATGGAGGTTAACCCCAAAGGAAAATTCGCTTTCCTACGAAAAATTTACCATTTGGAACAAAAGAGATATTTCCCGGGAAACCAATACCGGAAGATACTACACTGTAAAAAAGGAATTTTTACTTACAAATTTTGATGAATCGATGAGAGAGTAATTTATTCTTCTGGTTATCAGAATAATAAATATTCATCAAAAGCTCATCATAGTCTCATCAAAATAAGAAATGATGAGAAATATAAAGATAATGAAAAACAAAAATGATGAATTGATGAGAAAATGATGTGATGCAAGTAACTGGTTATCAAATGCATTAACCCACCTCTCATCAAATCATCAAAAAATAGGAAGGAATACCGCTCATGAAACGAAGTCCGATTTTATCTGGATGAGTTCCACTGATTAGAAGTATAAATTATCCTTGAACGCAATACCTGAAAACAACTGAAAATTATCAATTAAAAACAATGCAAGTGAAAAAAGAAAAGTTACAATGCGATACGGCACGAGAAATTCCGATAGTGGAATTTCTGAATAAGAATGGAATTTCCGCTCAAAAAGAAAACCACAAAGAAGCCTGGTATTTAAGTCCGATTCGGAAAGAAAATAATCCTTCATTTAAAGTTTCAAAAATTCTGAACAGGTGGTATGACTTTGGACTGGGAAGAGGAGGAAATATTATTGATTTGGTTATTGAAATGAAAAACAATTGTAGTGTTCAGGAATCATTGGCCATTCTTGCTAAAGATACTCCATCTTTCTCTTTTCAACAGCAAAATGCTTTTGCAGTGTTGAATCCGAAAGATGAGATCCGGATTGAAAAGGTTGTGCCGATTCAGCACCCTGCCATATTCAATTATTTGAGAAACCGAAAAGTTAATCCAACTGAAGTTGCAAAATTCGCCAAACAGGTTCATTATACGTTAAGAAGCTCGTCCTATTTTGCTGTCGGCATAGAAAATGTTTTCGGTGGCTGGGAGCTGCGAAATCCATATTATAAAAATGCAGCTGCCCCGAAAGACTATTCCTTCTTTTCAACTTCAAAAAACTTATTGAGCATTACCGAAGGAATGTTTGACTTTTTTAGCCTGCTTACCCTTTATTCTGGCTTACCTCAAAAATCCGATTTTTTGATTCTAAATTCAGTTTCATTTATTAATCGGATAAAAAATATCCTACCAAATTATTCCAAGGTGAGCTTGTATTTAGATAATGACCCTGCAGGTAAAAAAGCAACGCAACAGATATTGGCAGACTTCCACAACAGTGTTGACATGTCCGCAATTTATGAAACAAAAAAAGATTTGAATGAGCTACTGATGGCTTCCAATAAGCGGCAGCGGAGGTCTGTGCGGTAAGCCATTTCAAGATGTGTTTTTGTTGCACAAAAACAATCTTGCTTTGCTCCCAAGCTCGCAAAGGGGGCAAAATTACTAACGTAATTATGCCAAGAAAAAAAGAAATAATAACGCGTTCCGAGTATGTCTCTTTCAGGGTTTTAAACCTTGAAAAGAAAGCCATTGCCATAGCTGCAAAAGAGGTCAACATGAGTACAAGCGATTTTGCCCGCTGTGCTGCTTTGAACATGAAAGTTACGCTGCGATTTACACCTGAAGAACTTCAGGTGTACGAAAACCTTCACATTTACCATAAGAATTTTAAAGTGATTGGAAATTTAATCAGGAGCAAACATTTCAATAAAAACGAAATGATACTACAGGAACTGGCCGAGGTCA
The DNA here is from genome assembly GCA_013203755.1 of Bacteroidota bacterium. GTDB lineage: Bacteria > Bacteroidota > Bacteroidia > Bacteroidales > Prolixibacteraceae > Draconibacterium. The sequence continues at coordinate 6,482 of JABMPI010000352.1, read as the reverse complement.
TTGAGGTGATAAAACACCATCTCAAAAAATTTGAACAATGATTGGAAAAGCAAAAAGCATTTCGCATGTATCCAATGCCATTAATTATGCCCAAAACAAAATTAAGGCAGTGGAAATTAACCGCAATAAAGTTATTGGCGAAAACGGGAAGGAAATTGCAAAAGAGTTCCGGGTATTTCAAAACCTGAACTCAAGATGTAACCGGAATTCTTTTTCGTTTGTACTTAGCCCATCTATTGAAGATGGGGCAAAACTTGCAGAAACAGACTTTGCAAAAATTGCTGTAGATTTTCTTATTCGTATGAATCTGGATCAGAATCAACATATTTCCTTTCTTCATAAAGACAAAGACCACGCTCATATTCACATTTTTGTGAACCGGATTGATGCAATGGGGAAAGCATACAAAGACAATTACATTGGGAAAAAAGCGCAACGAATTGCTGAAAAAATTGCGTTGGATTGGAATTTTACCACTGCCAGGAAGGTTCAGCAGGAAAAAGAGAGCCGGCTAGCCAGTCAAATTACCAAAGCCCACGAAATGATTCTTCCCCAAAAACCGAGGGACATTTTCGAATACGCCAAAATGATGAAACATTACGGCATTGAACTCCATTTAAAGCAAGCTTCAAATGGTAAGGTTGTTGGCTTAAAATTCCGGATTGGAAAAGAATCAATAAAAGCCAGTTCAGTGCATCGTTCTTTTAGTGCAGCAAGTCTGCAGAAAACCATTCAGCGAAACTTAAAATCAAAATCTATAAAAATATAGCATCATGAGAAAAAACTTATCGCAACAAAAATTACTGGAAATACTTTGTAGTGAAATCGAAATCCTTCAACAGACCAGTAAAAATATTAGGGAAGTTGCCCCGGAAATTGCAAAACAACTTAATGAGTTAAAAAGCACCAAATTAAAAGTTGATTTGAATACTGATAAAGTAGAAAAGTTGCTGGAAAGCCACAACCGTGAACTTCAGAAGATAGTGGTTATGCCGAAGTGGTTTTTGTGGTTAGTAGGAGTTGTAATTTTCTTATTAGCTATTCAAAGTTTTTGGTTGTATGTATCTGTTTTTATTGAATAACGATTAATTCTTGGAATAAATGCCAATAATATTTACGGTAAAAATTATTTAATTCAAGTAGGAAAAGAAACCAAGTTTGATTGTAAGCTGTTGCATTACTGAAATACTTTAAATATTTTTAAATAATATATTTCTTTATAACCCTATATTTCCTATCGAAATATAAAGTAAAATATTTTACCTTATTTCCTTTCAAAATGTTTTGGTTTAGCCTTGCCAGACTGTTTACAGTTTACACAAAAATTAGAAAATATTCTTTATCTGTGGAAGTCCAATTACTTATTCGATATATACAACGAATCAATTCAGTTGTTTTTTTGTTGTGTTAAAAACAAGTCGATTGTTGATGTTTTTATGCGCTTAATTTTTTTTATTTTATTGTTATTTCGGGAAACTTATTGATTTTCAATTTTTAATACAAGTTGTAAATGCCAAAAAAATATCAATTATAACTATAATAATTGTGGTAATTTCAAATTTAAGTTACTCTAAAATGACAAGAATAGATAAAATATTATTACAAGAATTTAAAATTACCAATCAAATATTTGTATATTAAAAAAAATATACACTACTTTGCTAAATCAAGTTAGCAGTATTTTTTTAATATTTTAGCTAACACGTGTTAGCTAAAATATTTAACAAAGTTGTCAATAAATGAGAAATAGAATTAAGTCCGGTTTAGCAGTAGTTTTTTTATTATTCATAACTGCACATTTAAGCCTTGCCCAACAGGAATTGGGGCTTATAAAAGGGAAAGTGATTGATGCTTCAACAGGAGAAGGATTGGTTTATGCCAATGTCGTGATTGAGGGTACAACCACAGGGGGTGTAACTGATCTTGATGGTAACTATGACCTCAGAATTGCTCCCGGTTCCTATTTACTTATTGTTTCTTATATCGGTTATCAGAAAGCTGAAATGGAAGTGGTTGTAAAAGCAGATGAAACGGCTAAGGTTAATTTTGAGTTGAACCCCGGTGAGCAATTGGATGAAGTAATTGTTACTGTTCAGGCAAAAGGTCAGATTTCTGCAATTCACGATCAGGTAGCTTCCAATAAAATTGTAAATATTGTTTCGGCCGAAAAAATGGAAGAGCTTCCGGATGCGAATGCGGCTGAAGCAATTGGTCGATTGCCAGGTATTTCATTACAACGCTCTTCTGGTGAAGCTGATAAAATTGTAATTCGGGGAGTATCGCCTAAGCATAACAATGTTACTATAGGTGGAGTTAAAATGGCCTCTACTAACGCTTGGGACAGAAGTGCTGATTTGAGTATTATTCAGAGCGAAATGTTATCCGGCGTTGAAGTTTCTAAAAGTTTACGTGCAGATATGGACGCCAATGCTGTTGGGGGAACAGTTGACCTCAAATTGGCAAGTGCTCAAAGGGGCTTCAATGCAAATGCAAGAGCAGAATCAGGATACAATAACTTGTTTGGAGAAATAGGTGATTATAAATTTTCAGTCGGTGCTAGTAATCGGTTCTTTGATAATTCGTTTGGAATAAAAGCGCAATTAACATACGAACAAAAGGGATTGACATCGCACCGGTATGGTGGCAATTACAGTGGACCTATTCTAGAACAAGAACTGGATCCTGAAGGAAACCTAACCGGAAATTCTTTTTATAAAGTCCGGACCATAGGTACTGTTCTTACAGAAAGGATAACAGAGCGAGAACGATTAGGTGCAAGTGTAATCCTTGATTATAAATCAGAAAATTTTGATGTACTGTATTTCAATCTTTTTAATAAGAAAGTAGATAATGACCTGACAAGGGTTAATACTTATACTTTTACCTCTGCTTCATTTCCTTACAATCATAATATAAGTGTTTGGGAAAATGATACAAGGATTTGGACGCAATCATTTCAATCCCAATTCAGGTTTGCAGGCACAAAACTTGATATGGTACTTTCCTATTCGCAAGTTGAAAATGAAGGAAATGGCAGGGGCTTTCCTTTTCAGCAGCAGAGTTCGGGAGCAGATCCGATTGATCAGGACTGGCTGGTGTTCCGTGATCCAGCGGAAGTTCTTGAATTATATGGAACCACAAATGCGGCTGAAAGCTATATGGGCACAGATAATATTGCAGGAAGTATTTTGACTGACAAAAATTATGATGCAAAAATCGACTGGCATATTCCATTCAAAATATCTGATAAAATTGAGGGTAAAATTTCAGTAGGAGGGAAGTATCATCGATTAAACAGGAAAAGTGATGGTTGGCAGGAATTTGTTGATTATAGATGGGGTTCCGGTGCTGCTCGAAAACAAGCCTATGTTAACATGTTCCCGTGGGTTGAAGCTAATGCTGGAGACCAGGAGGGAATTATAGCAACAAATTTTATCGATAATATATATAGTCAGAATGATTTTCTTGATGGTCGATATCAACTTGGATGGTCTGCTGATATCGATTTACTGGTTGAAAACCAAAAACAGTTTTACGAAGGAAATAGGTCATTGTATCAAAAAAACGGTAACGAAAACTATAACAGGGATTATTCAAGTTTTGAAGAGTCTTATGCTTCCTACCTGATGGCAGAATTGAATATATCGGATAAGCTGATTTTGATTCCGGGAATTCGTTTTGAAAAAGAAAATACGGATTACCAGGCATATATTATTCAGTTATTGGGGGCAAATGCTAATGGAATTAAAGGTGTTCCGGATTCTGTTTCTGTAAGTCGGTCAAATCAGTTTTTCTTCCCTTCCGTTAATTTGAAATATAACCTCTCCGATTTGGTAACATTCCGGGGAGCAGTTTATAAAAGTGCTTCCAGACCTGATTTCTTGTCGCTAAGTCCTCTGCTTATTTTGCCAGAGAACCCATCCGAAAACTTTCAAACTGGAAATCCCTATCTGAATCCTTCATCTGTATGGAATTATGATTTTGGTGTAGAATTATATAACAATAAGTTCGGCTTACTTTCAGCCAATTTATTTTATAAAGATGTTGATGGATTCATTACCGGTTTGTCACCTTATTTCCCATTTAAGAATGAGCTGATTGTAAATCCACCACAAGATTTCTTTGAGTCATTACCTGGGAGTGGATATTTCCCTGAGGAAAATATGGATCCCAACAGCAGAACCTGGATTTCATTCAATAATTTTGAAAAAGCCACTTACTATGGGGTGGAAATCTCCTATCAGAAAAATTTCTGGTATCTGAATAATAGATTTTTAAGGGGTCTGGTTTTAGATGCCAATCTAACCCTTATTAAATCAGAAACAAATTATCCATATTTTGAACGGATTGTTGTTGACATAGATTCTTCAGGTTTCATTCCGAAAAATATCTATGGTTATGAGTATAATACCAGAACCGGGAAATTGGTCGATCAGCCACAAATGATTCTCAACTTAATACTGGGATGGGATTATAAAGGATTTAGCTCAAGGGTTTCATTCAGGTATCAGGATAAAACACTAAAAGGACTCGATGCAAAATTAGCCTTTGCTGATAGCTATTACGATGCTTTCAAATTGGTGGATATCAGTTTAAAACAAAATATCTACAAAGGACTTTCTGCATACCTCAACTTTACTAACGTGGGTAATCATATCGATGAATATTATATGAAATATAGTAATGGAACAAGGTTACCTACGCAGAGTGAATATTATGGAAGCCGGATTCAGGCAGGGTTGGTTTATAAACTTTAAAATACGATTGAAATAAGAAAATGAGTTTAAGTATCAAAAATGGAACACTACACAATTTATGTAAATCAATATAATTATAAACTAAAAAAATGAAACAATGAAAAAACTTTACTTTCTATTTGTATCTGCATTAATCTGCAGTTTGTGGGGGCATGCACAGGAGCAGGATACTATTTCGATTCCCAGCGGACAGGCCAATGCCGGCTTGTTGGAAACAACTATCAACGCTGATAAAAACGAGGACGGAACAAGAAAAGACCCAAACCGGGTATATAAGCTGGAGCCTGGATTCCATTTTCAGTTGTCAGGTATAAACGTAAATAACCCCGATGGAACCATTCGCATTGTCGGAGCAAAAGGAGGGAAAAAGCCGGTCGTTATTCCAATTTCAGTGAATGATGCGCATTACGAAAAAAATAATATTAATGGAAGTTTGGAGTTAAAGAATCTTCATCTTCAGGGGCGTGATGACCAAGGTAGTGGATGGTTTGCACTATTTGAGTTGCAGGGAGTTAACCGGAAGATCACAGTCGAGGATTGTTTATTCGAATTTGCCCAACACGCGTGGTTTTTTGCCAACGACGTAACTGACGGCCTGGTAATTGAAATGCGCAACAACTACTTCAGGGATTTATTCTGGGACGACCAGGTGTGGGCTAGCCGCGTTTTTGAAGCGAAGGTACCGATTGATACATTGATATTTGAGAACAATACGGTTACCGGCAGTGGAATGGCCTTGTTGCAACAGGGTGCCTTGTGCGATTATGCGGTAATCAATCATAACACTTTTGTTAATAACCACGCGTATCCATTCATCAACGATTATTACAAAGAAGCCTACATAACAAATAACTTGTTTTACAATTGCATGTTAAAAGGGGAGGATTATAATTTGAAGGAGAATGCTCCTGATAAGATCTACTACGGCATTGTAGGAGTTGACACGGTTGATGCCAGTCTAAAAGTGCCTGAACGGATACGTATTGATGAGAATACAATTGATCCGGAATATACCGATCCGGCCAATTACAAGATTTATATGGCCGATAATATTTACCACAACGATTCGGTAATGAATAAGTACTATAATGGAGAATACAACGATATTGGAGATTATCCTGTTTCTTATTATAGTTGGTTTGGTGTAGCAGGTCCACACGAGGTAAATGTACCTACACCATGGATGAACGACCGCACATTGGCCTTAATTAATGATCATGGAAATATAAAAGCCGAAAATAACATTCTCGACCAGAATCCCGAACTAGCTACAGAAGCAATCTCAACTGCCGATGCAGAGCAGTTGGCTATTTGGCTGAGGATTATGTATGAAGTTTCAGCAGAGACCCGTACACCGGATATGTCAGGATACTATTTTGGAGACAACAACCCAAATACCATTCCGGGTATTGAAACGGAAGATGGCGACGGGATCACCAAATTTTCAGATTTGATTGAAGATTTTTCCATTGGTTCAAGTTTCAAGTCGAAAAGCGATGGATTCTCGATTGGAGCCTTGCACTGGACCAGCGAAATTGACAATTTTGACTCAGAAACTTCTTTGAATGCAATTAAAGAGGCTTATAAAAAACAAGAAATAGTTAGAGATACTATTTCGATTCCCAGCGGACAGGCCAATGCCGGCTTGTTGGAAACAACTATCAACGCTGATAAAAACGAGGACGGAACAAGAAAAGACCCAAACCGGGTATATAAGCTGGAGCC
>JABMPI010000351.1 GCA_013203755.1 Bacteroidota bacterium | reverse complement strand
CGGATGGAAATTCCATTTTCCATAATCCTCCTGCCAGTTATCATCAATCATAAGTACTCCAGGAGGAAAGCCATTGTCGAGCAAATCGTGTGCATATTTCAAAATATCTTTCTGATTTTGGTCGTACATTAATTCAATCCAAGTGTTGTATTGTGGCGCCGAAAATAAAAGTTCATCAGGCAAAACTCCCTGTGGTGGGAAATAAGTTTCGGATGCAAACAGGTATGCACTTTTAAGTGTAGAACCTGCCTTATTCCTTAAAATTTCACCCTTTGATTGTATGACCGTCACCTCATTATTTTCCACTTTAAACTCAAATGGCTCCTCACTCCAAATTACATCACCCTGATTGGACAAAAGTAAAGGTTGAACCTGATTTCCGTAGGTGTTGTCTATAATATTCGCCTCATAATATTTGGTTATTGGCATTAGATGACCCTCTGAGGCGATTCCTGCCCACCATAATTTTTTGCTTGTCTTATTTTGCGCAATCAGACTCGTGCTTAAAAGCAGAAAAGCTCCAAAAAAAAATCTTACTATGTTACTCATTTTATAACGTCTTATTTTATCTGACTCCCATGGTCTTATTCTATCTAATGAATTGACTTTGACGTAAGAATTTTGTTTAAATAACTTAAGGCTATTTTACAGTAATACTTTTTTTACCAGTTTCTAAACCACTCCCACTCACTTCAAGATTTATAACACCTGTTTCCATCAAGGATTGTACAGTAACCACCAATTGACCACTAAAAGTTTTCATGGTTGGCAGGTGAAACATTTCCAGAGATGTGGCATCGCCATTACAAACTACCTTAAATTTACCGGCTCCGGAAACATTAAAATCCAATTGATTATGAGCATCGGGACAAAGGTTTCCTTCTTTATCTACTACTGAAACAGTAACATAACTCAAGTCTAAGCCATCGGCTTTAATTTCTGTCCTGTCTGCCGACAATTCCAAATGATGAGGTTTACCGGCAGTATGGATTTCTTTTTCAGCAACTGCTTTTCCATCGTCATTAAAAGCAATAACTTTAATTGTACCAGATTCGTATTTTACGTCCATCCACATTAAGCGGTAACGATGTTGTTTAGTTTTATCTTTCGTTTTCATTTGAACACCTTGGCTAACTCCGTTTACAAAAAGTTCGGCACTGTTATAATTTGTGTAAACAAACACCGGGGTAGTTTCCCCTTCGCGACCTTCCCAATTCCAGTGAGGCAGAATATGTAAGGTTTCATCTTTTGTATTCCAACGACTGCGGTACAAATAGAAGCGGTCTTTTGGCAAACCAGCCAAATCGCAAATTCCAAAATATGAACTTCTTGATGGCCAGGCTTCGTTGTATGGAGTTGGTTCACCCAAATAATCAAATCCTGTCCATACAAATTCGCCAATTACCCAATCGTAATCATCCTGCCAAACAAAATCTTCATCGGGTACATTCGACCAACTACAAGCTTCCAAATCGTAGGATGAACTTTGAAAATCTTCGTAGGTTTTTTGTTTAAATTGTTTTACCGGGAATTTATAAATACCACGAGAACTCACCGTTGAAGCAGTTTCTGATCCTAAAATAAATCCCTGAGGAAATTTTTCGTAAGCTTCATTGTATAAAGGCAGTCGGTAGTTTAATCCTGGAATATCTACTATTGCACCAAAACCATTTTTAATAGTGTTTGCTACCTGATCCATTCCAACAGTAACAGGGCGTGTTGGATCTTCGCGATGAAAAATATCTTGTAACCATTTCGCACGTTTTACGCCTTCATTTCCCCATTGGTCAGGGACTTCATTTCCTGAACTCCACATAACTATACAAGGATGGTTTCGGGTAGCACGTACAAGATTTACCACATCTTTTTCAGCCCACTCTTCGAAAAAGCGATTGTAACCATTTTTTACTTTTGGTTTTGCCCACTCATCAAAAGTTTCAGCAAGAAACAGAAAACCCATCTCGTCGCAGAGTTCCAGCTGCTCGTGCGATGGCATGTTGTGCGAAGAACGGATTGCATTGCAACCCATGTCTTTTAAAATTGTGAGCTGGCGTTTTAGTGCAGCTTTATTTACGGCAGCGCCCAAAGGTCCCAAATCGTGATGAAGGCAAACTCCCTTAAACTTGGTTACCTCTCCGTTTAGAACCAATCCTTTTCCTCGTTCGTAAACTACACTGCGTATTCCAAAACGAGTTAGCTGCTCGTCTTTTAATTCATTCCCCTGATAGATTTTTGAATGTGCGGTGTATAAATATGGTGTTTCAATATCCCAAATATTTGGATTTGGAACTGCAATGTTTTGTTCAAGCAAATTGCCAAATATTTCATCGCTTGAATTGCTTGCAACCACTTTCCCTTCAGCGTCTTTAATTTCGGTTACAACCTTAATATTCTCTCCATTAATTTCTGATTTAATATTCACTTTTGCAACTTCCTTAGAAATAAAAGGAGTGGTTACGAAAGTTCCCCATTGTTTAAAATTCACCTCATCTTTTATGATAATTTGCACTTTTCGGTAAATTCCCGCACCCGGATACCAGCGCGATGAAAAAGGAAGATTTTCTAAGCGAACAGCAAGAAGATTCTCGCCGTCCTTAACATATTCAGAAATATCGAAATAAAAATAATTGTAACCAAAAGGCCAGTTGCCCACTTTTTTGCCATTCACAAAAACATGCGCATCGCTCATTGCACCATCAAAAACCAACGATGCTTTTTTGCCTGACTTGAATTCGGGAATTTCAAAGGTTTTACGGTACCAACCAACTCCAATATGTGGCAATGCTCCGGTTCTGCCAGTTCTCTCTTTTGCCTCTTTTTCCAAATCCTGCTTCACACGAACCAACTGTTTATCAACCTCTTTATCGAAGGGCCCTTTAATTGCCCAATCGTGTGGTACGGATACCTTTTCCCAGTTTGTTGTACTTGTTTCTGGTTTTTCAGCACCTTCGATTTCTTCATTTATAAAATGCCAGTTTTCATCTAAAAGGAGAGATTTTCTGGATTGCCCAGTTGTTGAGAGACAAAACAAAAACAGGATTATTGAAAGTAGAATTAAGTTTGATTTCATTTTTATTGATTTTTATGGTTTATCTATAGCTTTATATTTAATGACGCAAAAAGCAATTAATATACATAGTCAAGTATTATTTCAATTTAGTATCCTAGGATTATAAACCATTGGGCCGGGTTGCAATCTGAAGGTTTTTCGTTCTTTTTGCCTTATCAATTTTGATTTGATAATCGTTCTCCGACTCCCAGGGATCTCTATACCATTGGTGCAGTTCATGCGCTGCTTTCATTATTGAATCTATTTTTTGAACCACCTCAGGATAATTTTCCGCTAAATTGCGATCCGAATGAACATCGTCTTCAATTAAATACAACTCAATATTATTCCTAGGTGATTTTCGATATGCTTTCCAGGGCCCCATTCGAACAGCCTGTTCGCTGTTTTTATAAAAATATAAGGGGCGGTTATCAAAATCTAATGTTG
>JABMPI010000350.1 GCA_013203755.1 Bacteroidota bacterium | reverse complement strand
TTTGTAGTAAAGCCAGTTCATAATAAGAACAAAAGGTATCATGCTGACTACAAAATTTAGCGAGTAAAGTGTTCCGGATTCAACCAGATTGCTATGGTAATAATCTTTGATAAACGACAAGGGAAAATGCCAGAATGCCCAATAAACTGCAAATATCAAGGAGGCATTAAACAAATTGAAACGCGAAACGAGACTGTCTGTTCCGTAGGAGTGCCATGCCAATTCTTCAAGCATTGGAGCTGCAATTAGTAAAAACCAAACCGGGAAAAGCGCTGATGTAAAGGTAAATCCATCTCTAAGCTCAAACTGGCTTGCACTATATCCAAAAAACAAGGATATGGCTTGAGCTGCCAAAATACTAAATAGCATCAGAAAAAATGCCATAAGAAAATATTCCCGCTTAATATTTTTGAAATTAAAAAACCGACTTAAAAAATCGTTTCTAAGTACTTTATTGGGTAACATGAAAAAAAGCGCGATGACTATCGGGGCAAGTAATCCAGCAAAACTAAATATTCCGGTTGCCCATTCGAGAACTCGGGTGTAGGGTGTTTTATGACAGAAATATGCACTCAAAAACCACAATAACCAAGGAATGGCAATGGATAAAAGATAAAAAACAAAAGGACTTTTGTAGCTCTTAATGATCTGATTTCTTTGTTCTATTATACTCATGACTTAAATCTTTTGTGAATAATTTTGCACAAAGTAAAATCATACACCAAAGGCAATCGCTCAAACGTGTAGGTATAGACTAAAAAGGAGTCTAAACCTACATATTCGTACAACTAACCGACTAATTAATAATAAATTAAATGATTTAAGTTTATTTGGAAAAGAAAGTGAAAATTATGTTCCCGAATCTTTTTGTAGCTGGTTCATCAAGTATTGAGAAGGCGTTTGTCCTTTTTGTTTTTTGAATATAGTATTGAAGGATGATTTAGAATTGAAACCTGAATCAAGTGCCAAAGCGAGTAAGCTGAAATTTTTATTTCTATTGGCTCTCTGTATAAATTCTTCTACACGATAGTTATTGACAAAATCATGAAAATTAACACTTGCCTCCTGGTTGATAATCTGCGAAAGCTGATTAGGTGAAATTTCAAGTAGTAGGGCTAATCCTGACAGGCTAAGTTTGGGGTCCAGATAAGGCTTTTCTTTGGCCATAATCTTAAGTAGTTTTTCATACAACTCCTCAACAAGATCACTTTTCATACCAGAGTTCCTATATTTTTCAAACTTTTCCCTTTCTTCTGTCCCTATTTTTTCAGTATCCTCCTGACTTGTAAAAATGTTTTCCTGCTTAATACCAAAATATCCGATGTAGAAAACCAAACCGATTAGTATTATATATATAATGTAATCGGCATTAAAAGGAAATTGAAAACCAAATGCGTCGCGAACTAAAACAATGATGGTTGCCGATAAAAAAACCAAGCCGATACTTAAAATACAATTGCGTAACCATTTGATATTTATCCCTTCACGATAAGAAAAATTATTATCTATTTTTTGTTTGTGTTTAATGGTCAGTCTGTAGGAAAGAATGGCATAAGTAATTCCTGAAATTAACATGGCTATTAGTATAATTAAGGAAAAAACCATGTAATCATTTATTTCTCCATGGTTTAGCATTCTTTTTTCTTCCGGGGTGTAAAAGAAAAAGAAATTCGACATGTATAGATATGCTGCCAAAGTTGGAGTAAAATGTAAATAGTCAACGAGTCTGATTCTTCGATCCTCCCGCAAAGAATATAGGGTGTATAAAAATAGCATGGGACCATGCAGTAAAGGGAAAGGCGCGGTAACTCCAATTAGATGCGGATAGATTTCCCAGTAGCCTAATTGGTTGTAATAAAAACCTAACAGATGAATCCCTATAATAGCCATCCAAAAGGCTAATATTTTATCAGTTAATGCTTTTTGTTTTTTAGTTAGAAGTAAAATAAGAATGAAGAATGATAAAAATATTCCGCTAATTAAAATAACCGCCATAATAATTTATTGAATATTAAACTATAAATGTCTGGAAAACCTTCAATCTTTTCCTTCTTTTCGTCTGAACACAACTATCAGGGAAGGTGCAGTTGCCAGAATCATTAATTTTTTAATAAATATATTAAATATTTTAGAATTTTATTAAGTAATACAAAATCATCAATCCCAGAAGAACTGGAGCCTTTTGATGTTTATAGGCTGTTTTGCTCTGGCGAACAGACTCTTATTTTTCAAAAAGCTAAATTAATGATAAATAATCTTCTAATGTGCTTTTAGTTTTTTGTAAAGTAATATTGGGGGCCATTCCGTATACCTTATTTTATTTATTGCGCTATGTATTCCGCACCCTATAACCATTGCCTTTTTCGAAAAATAATCACTCCCAAAAAGGATAAGACTATTGAAACTAAAATTATTGAAGGCATTGCGTATGATGAATCTTCCAAAAAGTTAGGGACGTTCATTCCAAAGATACTGGCTATCAATGTAGGGATCATCAAAATAATAGAAATGAGAGTAAGTTGTTTCAGCACTACGTTAAGGTTATTAGAAATTACTGAAGCAAATGCATCCATCATTCCGCTTTGAATATCTGAATAAATCTGTGCCATTTCAAGTGCTTGTTTATTTTCAATAAAGGCATCTTCAAGCAAGTCTTCGTTTATTTCTGTGGTAATCTTTTTTGACCTGCGAAGTTTTGCCAGAACTATTTCGTTAGCTTTAATTGAAGTGATAAAATAAACCAAACATTTTTCCATTTTTAATAATTTGTTCAATTCCTTGTTCTTAATTGATTTTTCAAGGTCCTGTTCAATTACCGAAGTCATCTGGTTAATTTGTTTTAAGTTTCGGAGGTATAAATTCCCTGAACGAAGAAATAGTCGGAGAATAAAATTAATATTATCAGTTATTTCTTTATACTGGTCTCTAAAAGGGGAAGGTTGTCCAATGGGCAATACTTCATTGTCTTGCAGACAAAGAGTAAGCGTATAATTTTCTGTCATAAAAATTCCAAGTGGAATGGTAAGAAAGGGAACGCCATTATTTTTTACTGCGACTGGAATTCGCAGAATTATTAATGTCCAGTCATCATCAAACTCAATACGAGGTCTTTCGTCCTGGTCTAAAATGTCCTTAATAACGTCTTTTGGCAGACCAAAAACGTCGGTTAGCTTTTGGATTTCACTTGGAATTGGACTTGTGGCATTAATCCAACAATCTTTTTGTGGATCTTTAATTTCAATATAGCCACCGAATGTTTTAAAGATTTTAATCATGATGATGTCTCCTTACAAATTTATTCTGCAAGGAAACACGAAACCCCTACAGAATCATTAATACTTTAATTTACTATGATACGGGTCTTCGTCCATTGTCATATGATTTTTTAAATTGTTGGACAAAAGTAATTCTATTTTTGAACT
>JABMPI010000349.1 GCA_013203755.1 Bacteroidota bacterium | reverse complement strand
GGGCAAGGGCATACAAAGTATTTATGACCGGGGTTATACTAATTTGACCGGAATTGAATAGTTCTTGCACTCTGACCGAACTATATTCGGTATAAATTTTTCAAATTAGATATTTAAGTGTTATTTAAGTGAATTCCTCGATGCACAATTGGGGGCGATATATGTGTATGATGAAGTTTTAAAACATCTCGAATTTACGGGATCTATCGGGCTGAATACACAAGAAATAAAAAAAATAATTGTTCCCGGAGAAGGTTTGATTGGGAAAGCTGTTTTACAGGAATCGTTACAAATACTGGATACGCGAGACAAATACCATCGTATATTCTGCGCTACCGGCGAAATGAAACCCGCAAAATTATATTTAGTTCCGCTTTTTTATCGCAATCAAATTCAGGCAGTTTTGGAACTAGCCCCGTTAGACGAGTTGTCGGAAATACAAATTGAATTTTTAAAACTTATCGGCGATCATATTTCAATTAACCTCCAAACTGCTGTTGCCCGATACCGTATTAAAGAACTACTCGACAAAACACTTGAACAGGCAAGTATCCTTCAAAAACAGCAGGAAGAACTTTCTTTGATAAATAACGAACTGCAGGCACAACAGGAAGAACTAAGGGGCGCAAACGAAGAGCTGGCCGAACAAACAAAAGTTCTGACAGAAAGTGAAAAAAGCCTGCAGGTACAACAGGAAGAACTGAGAGTTGCCAATGAAGAGCTTGAGTTAAAGACCAATCATTTGGAATTGCAAAAAAAAGACATTACCATTAAAAACGAAAGCCTGGTAAAAACACAGGGGGAACTAAAACAGAAAGCGAAAGAATTGGAATTGGCAAGTCAGTATAAATCAGAATTTCTCGCCAATATGTCGCATGAATTACGAACTCCTTTAAACAGTCTGTTAATCCTTTCAAAGCTGTTGGGCAATAATAAAGATGGAAATCTAACTGAAAAACAGATAAAATCAGCCAAAATTATTCATAATAGCGGAAAAGACCTCCTTGACTTGATTAACGAGATTCTTGACTTATCGAAAATTGAAGCAGGAAAAATGACCTATGAATTTGCGGATGCTCCAACTGAAGTAATAAAAACCGAAATAATTCATGGATTCACCCCGGTTGCTGAAAATAAAGGGTTGCGACTTGAATTAAACCAGTCAGATAATTTCCCGGAAGTTATTTATACTGACAAGCAACGTTTAATGCAAATCATAAAAAATCTGCTTTCAAATGCGTTTAAATTTACAAGTGCGGGAAATATAAAAGTTACCCTTGGGATAACCGCGGAAAATACAAAATTTGTACGTCCTGCGTTAAACGATCACAATACTTATTTCATTTCAGTTGAAGATTCAGGAATAGGGATACCCAAAAACAAGCTAAATACAATTTTTGAAGCTTTTCAGCAAGCCGATGGGACCACCTCTCGGGAATTTGGGGGAACAGGGTTAGGGCTTTCAATTTCAAAACATTTAACCCACGTTTTGGGTGGTGAAATTCATGTGGACAGTACTGATGGAGTTGGGTCTGTTTTTACCGTTTACCTACCGCTCGACTGGGAGTTGGTTGGAGTAGAAAACAATGATACTGGTGAGGAAGAAACAACTTCATCAAATTCAAAAGAGCTGAATGTTCAAATTAAAACAGAAAACAAAAATATTATTGAAGAACCCAGTAAAGTAGAAATGCCTGTTTTTATCGATGATGACCGGGATTCTGAATTAAATCGGTTAATGGTATTAATTATTCATCCTGAAAAAGAAAAAGCAAATAAATTACTCGACCAGTGCCATAACAAAAAATTTAATGCTGTAGCAGCCAGTAGTATAAATGATGGAATAATACTGGCTGAAAAATATTCACCAAAAGCTATAATAATTTCGGTTGATTTAAATGATCAAAATGAGCTTGAGAAACTGAAAAACAACAAATATACAAATCGCTTGCCTGTACATTTGGTCTCAAGAATTGAAGATAGTACCCTGGAAAGCCTTGAAGAACTGAAGACACTTGAATCAGAAGAATTTCAAAACATTACAAAGAACTTTGGAAATAAACTAAACACTGAATACAACCAGATTTTAGTTGTTGAGGATGATCCTGCTACGCGTGTAGCGATACACATGCTTTTTGAAAATAAGGACATAATTATTCATG